>DATFAS010000103.1:0-9725 GCA_035254305.1 Bacillota bacterium | reverse complement strand
GAAAATATCGAGCTTCTGCCTAAATTTATAAATTCGATTGATTTGGGAGGGCTTGTTCTTGCGTCAGGTATTGTGGAGTGGGGAGAGGAAGAGTTTACCCAGGAATATAGGAAGGTAGAGTTACAGCTTGTACAACGGCTGCAGACCGATGAATGGGTGACTTTATTGTTTGAGAAACGTAAAGAAGTCCAGTAAACTCTGGACCTCACATGCTTACAGTTAATGGATATTGTTACTATGTAGTTCATCACGAAGTAATTGCTCAACGGTTGGCTTGATCTCGATAAATCCTTCTTCCTCTAATCCAAGACGTGTACAAATCTCTCTAAAAAAGGTTAACTTAGCATGCAGGGTGTTCGTGTGATGCCGGCGGAGCTCACTTACGATGTGTTCTTCCAATGACTTACTCAAGCTTTTGTACCTCCTTAGGACGAACAGGATTGAATAGCCTGCAAAAAAAATATGCATGGGGGTATTCAATATCTGCAAACTTATTATAGGCGCTTTCAATTTGCTTGAAAAGCATTTTTTTTCTACATAGAGGAAAAACTCAAGGATAAGAAAAGGGAAATAGGGTCGAAATTTGGGTGATCAGGGAAAAAAGGAAGGAGGGCAGTTATGGAATATGAAAAGGAATTATTCCTCGATATTATTGGGGATGTCCATGGATGTTACGAGGAATTATTGCAATTGCTTCAAAAGCTTGGATATGAAAAAGAACAAGAAGGATTTCGCAACAAAGATGGTAGAAAATTAGTGTTTGTTGGAGATTTGTGTGATCGGGGACCTAAAAGTTTAGAAGTGATTCTACTTGTTATTCGATTGGTAGAGATGGGAGTAGCCTTTCACTGTCCAGGAAATCATGATGATAAATTAATGCGTTGGTGTCAGGGTCGTAGGGTACAAGTGAAACATGGATTAGAAACAACAGTAAGAGAAATTGAACAATCAAATAATCCCGAAGAGATGCGTAAACAAATAGTCGAATACATTCAGAATTTGCCACTATATTTCACCTTCGATAAAGGAAAATTGGTTGTGGCCCATGCAGGAATTCCAACAGATAAACCCAATCTACCTGACAAACGGCTTCGAGAAATCTGTCTATATGGATTTCCTACTGGGAAGCTTGATCAACACGGGCTTCCAGAACGTGACCCGGTAGTCAAGCACTATCATGGGAAAGCCCTATTGGTTCATGGTCATACACCTGTTCATGAACCGCTTCAAGAAAAAAATATTATAAACATTGATACGGGATGTGTGTTTGGTGGGAAATTGACTTGCCTTCGTTATCCAGAAAAGGAATTTGTTTCGGTAAAGGCGAGAGAAATTTATGGGGAAAGTAAACGATTTCGTCCCCTATTAGAAAATTAGAGAGGGCTCTTATAAGTCAAGGCGGGTATGCCTTTGCTTGTGGGAGCCCTCTCTCTCTTTTATTTTTCTTGAATGGTTACTGTTTTAATAAAAATTTCTTCTGTTGGTACACTTGGTTCACCCTGTGGGCTATTCTTTACCTTAACATTAGAAATTGCTTGAACGGCATCCATTCCAGCAGATACTTTTCCGAAAATGGTGTAGTTTGGCATAGAATTTAATCGTTCACTTTCTTTACCATTACAAACGAAGAATTGGCTTCCATTCGTATTTGGACCTGCATTAGCCATAGCTACGATCCCTTCTTCATATTTATGGGAAGAGGGAAGTTCATCCGCAAATTTATAACCGGGTCCACCTGCACCCGTACCTGTCGGGTCTCCTGTCTGAATCATGAAGTTTTTAATGACACGGTGAAAAGGCACATTGTCATAGAAATGCTCCTTGGATAAAAATACAAAGTTGTTAACCGTCTTTGGAGCTTCTTTGGTGAAAAGATCAATGGTTATATCTCCTTTATTTGTAGAGATGACAGCCTGATAATTCTTATTCACATCAATCGACATGGCTGGAGGCTTGTCCCATTTTTTATCTGTAGTTTTCGCCGCTTGTGTGGGTTTAGTAGGCTGTGTTGTTTTCCCTTGATCAGATGGGGTCGCTTGCTGCGTGCCACATGCTGGAAGAATTAGGAGGGAGGCAGCCAGAAGAGGTAAAATCCACTTTTTCACTATGATCATCCTTTCACTCTATTGGAATATTCTACATTATACCCTAGAGAAGGTCATACAATAAAACAAGAATGAAGACTTATTATGAATAATAGTTGAATGAATATAGAAAGAATTAGTCGAACATAATGCTTAAATATTGGACATGAGTAGTTATGGTTATGATAGAATGGAAGTAGCAATGAATTCTTGTGGGAGGGAGGATAAAAGATTGAGGCAATATACACACCGTGATCACGTACCAGCCGATTACAAAACAAAGGAAGACCTTCAGAAGGTTGGGAGGATTCCAACAGGTTCACCAATCGCAAAACTTAAGGATAAGAATCGTATTCTTTACTTATTCGATGCTAAGCAGTCAGCACCCATTCCAAGCCGAAGTATCTCATCTATTCAAGTAACACCTGAAAATCTGGCTAAGGCAATCTATGTAGTTAATCGTCACGCCAAAACAAGCCCAGAACCTCAAAAACTATATCAACTAAAAACCTTAGCACTTGAAAGATTGATTCATGAAGGAAAAGCCCAAAAAGTTGGACTCCAACAATCCCCTAATCCAAGTAAATTTCATCAACAGACGTCAAACACACTCGTGAAGGTTGGCGAATATGGTTTCCACATCTTATCCACTCGAGAAGATCTTCTAGAACTACCTCACTTGGGCACCTGGAGCGAAGATTTTCGTAATCCGACGGACTCCTTTCCGTTACGGCAAGCGGTTCAACTTCTTGAACGTTATGTCGGTATTAAGGATAAAGCAGTTTCTTCCAAGCCTACTGGAGCTATGATACCTAAGCATCAACGAAAATCATTCTTAGATCCTTTTCCTAAGCGAAAGATTTAATCCTTATAATTTCTAAGAAGCGGTGAAAACCGCTTCTTGTTGTTTTCTATAGGAATGTGACATTCTGTATAGATTACGTTATAGTGAAAATGCAGAAATTTTAATGGAGGAAATGAAATGAATAGGCAAGAAATAGTTGAAGCTATTATGGATATGTCGGAGCGGGAATTAGAAACCGTAGCGAAGGCACTAAAAGCAATGGGGCAGATGAAGAAAAATAAATATCCGTTTATGGGGAACTTCCTGTCGCTTCAAATTATACCTAGCGAATACGAATTCAGCTGTTCTATGCCTATCACTCGAGAATTATTGAATCCTTACCGTATTGTTTATGGGGGAGTAACAGCCATGTTAGCAGATATGGCTATGGGGTGGATGCTTGAAGATCTTATAGATACAAGAGATAAGGTTGTAACAATCGATATGAATGTGAACTATCATAACCCTGGCCGTGGGAAAGAATTAATTGCCCATTGCTCTATTGTTCATCGTGCCCAAAACATCATGCAGGCCTCCTGTTGCATTGTAAATGATAAAGGGGAGACCATTGTTACAGCAACAGGCACATTTTTCCACCTAATTCGATCTATAAAAGATGAATAACCTTTACATATAAGAGCCCCTTCGGTAGGAGCTTTCTACAGGTATGCCTTGTTTTACACTTGTAGTTTACTAATACAAGGTGGAATGAAAGGAGAGGACAATCCGTTTTGATCCCGTTTCAAAATACACTACCCTACGAAAGAGTAGGCCATGATCTTTATGTTCACCAGTGTCCGTTTTGTGGACAATCCTCTGTATTATTGCCGTGGAAGATGGCAGATTTAACTATTGTTCAGGAAAAAATAAAAAAAAGCCTCGTCATGCCCTGCTGTCATGAAAATCTCATGATTATTGATGCGGATGAGGACTATTTACTTTCGAATCGACCGATTCGAGTAAACACGAATGTTAAATAATATATTTTGGAAAAATATTCGTTTTGTGTTAAAATGAACTCGCAAATTTTTACAAGCAAACAAAGGAGAGATCAACGTGAGTTTGTATCACATTCTGGGTGCCAAGCAATTTGACCGAGATTCATTAGAAGAAATTTTCGAGCTTGCCGGAGATATGGAGAAGGTAGAAGCAAGTGGGGGGACGGACCGGTATAAAACAAAAGTGATGACCACCCTATTTTTTGAACCGAGTACAAGAACTCGTCTATCCTTTGAATCTGCCATGTGTCGACTGGGTGGTAAAGTTATTGGAACGGAGAATGCATCCCAGTTTTCTTCTGCGATCAAGGGTGAATCATTAGAAGATACAATTCGTATCATTTCAGGATATAGTGATGTCATAATCATGCGCCATACTGAAATTGGTGCAGCACAGAGGGCAGCAGAAGTAGCTAGCGTTCCAATTATTAATGCTGGGGATGGAGCTGGGGAGCACCCTACACAAGCCTTACTAGATATTTACACAATTAAAAAAGAGCTTGGTCGAGTAGATGATCTTCATATTGGAATGATTGGAGACTTAACCAATGGAAGAACGGTTCATTCCCTATCTTATCTTCTAGCTAATTTTAAGAATATAACGATCTATTACACGGCACCTGAGAACGTACTAATTCCTCCTTATGTGAAGAAGTTTCTCGAATCTCATCAGGTTCAGTTTAAAGAAACGAATGATTTGCATGAGGTGGCTTCTGTTTCTGACGTTCTCTATCAAACAAGGATTCAGAAAGAACGATTCCCTTCTCTAGATGAATATGAGAAGGCAAAAGGAAAATATATCATCGACCAAGAGCTACTTAAGGTAATGAAAAAAGATGCCATTATTCTACATCCACTTCCACGCGCAGGAGAAATTGCTCCAGAGGTTGATCTAGACCCACGAGCAGCTTATTTCCGTCAAGCACAGAATGGTTTGTATATTCGTATGGCACTTCTTCATAAATGCTTTGAAAAAGAAGGCTTTGTAAAGAAAACAACGACAAAAATATAACTATTAATTAGAAAACGGGTTATTCCAAATGGAATAGCTCGTTTTTGTTTGTTTCTTTGTTAATTTGGACATTTTATTAAGTGAAAGCAATCTTCACTGGGAGGCCTAATTGATGTTAATTCATCCGAATGAATCGAGTAGATATCCACAAATAAGAGAAGGGATAGAGAATACCCTAGGGACTGAGCCCTATATGGAATATTTCCAGCGAACAGGTCCGTTAGTTGATATTTATGAAACAATTGAAGAGGTAGTGGTTTCTTGCGAAATCCCAGGTCTGCAAAAAAAAGATGATGTTAATATCCATGTAAGTGGTAAACATCTAACGATTCATGGAATCGTTCAACGAGCTTCTGAAGATACAATGGATAATCGTTACCACCGAACAGAAAGGTTTTTCGGTCACTTTCAGCGATTTGTTGAGCTTCCTGAAAAAGTATTAGAGGAGTCAGCGAGAGCAGTTTATCGAAATGGAGTTTTGGAAATTCGTATGAAAAAAGCAAAAACATCGCATGGTAAAAGAGTAGATATTGATTTTCATTAAAAAGGAGGCTTTACTTTATGCCATTTGGAGCAGCAGAAAGCATGAATGTACATGCAGCACTAGGTGAAAAAATTTGTATGCTAGACCATTTCTCTCTATATGCCGAGCAATGCCAGGATCCAACTTTAAAACAGATGATTATGCGTCATATTGGATCAGCGATCCATTCCTACAACCAATTAGTCGCCTATACTCATGAATATCGTCAAGCGCAGCCAATGATGAATCAAATAAATGTTACCCCAGAATCAATCCAATATGGGCTCCGTAGTCCGCAGCCTACAGCACCATCCATGCAGGGTGGAAGATTGAATGATCAGCAAATTGCAAGTGCTGTACTCAATGCACATAAGAACTCTGCAAAAAACCAGTTATCAGGTGCCCTTGAAAGTGCAGACCCAAATGTGCGTCAGATGCTGCTGAATGGCTCCATCGCCTGCACGAATCAATCTTATGAAGTCTTTCTCTTTATGAACCAAAGAGGATGGTACCAGGTTCCAACTTTAAATGATCATACCGCTAAAACACTATTACATCATTTCCAAATGGTGGGTCAACCAACTCAAATTCAACAGCCATGGATGGGAATGCATCCCGCGCAGATTCAGGTGCAGCGCCAATTACAACAAGAATATCATGGAAATCCTTTTTTAATGTAAATGGTGGGGCTTAAGAAACTCATACTTGCAAACGATAAAGAGGGCAAACAGATAAAGGAGTGGTGAAAATGGTTTTTAAGAATACATCCGCTAAAGCTCACCGAGAAGGATATCGCCAAGGTTTAATGACTGCTTTATTGGTTTCCTCTCCATTCATCGTTGCAGGTGTAAAGTGGATGATGGAAAACTCGGGTACCATGGTAAAACAAATGAAAAATGTAACAGATACAGATCTTTACACACAATTTTTTGATAAGCCTCGTCATGAGGAAAAAACAGCTGCTCGTCAGCTTGATAATATGAGAGCAAATGAAGGTAATTATACTATGGAAGCCTCAAACGGAGAAGATGAACAGCTTTTTAAAATGATCAAGGAAATAACGAAAAGTGAGTTAGCTAACAAGGGTAAACCTCAATAAAAGTGAACAATAAGTCTCATCTTAGCTAAGGAAGAATAGTTGGGGTGAGGCTTTTTTATTGGTTCTTGGGTGTGGTGTAAACCCCATCATGAAATAGAATTTTGAAGTTTGCTCCAATCGGAACGAAAAAAAAGTCACTCCATTCCTGGGAATAGCTGTTAGCAGCATCCTTTATGATTTGTTTACAGTTGTGACAAGGCATCTCCATCATGACAGCTGTTTGTGGGTCCATTTTTTTAATAAAGGCTTTACTATGAAGAACCCCAGAAGGACGATCAGGAACAGTCATAATTTCTGCTTTTAAATGAGGGTATTTTTCAATTAATCGTGGCTCTGCTTCTTCGTGGATATCACTTGTGAGCAATACACTTAGCTTTTGATAGTGTAGAAGGCAGACTAGAGAATCATTATAGCTATCATGAAATAATGGCTCAAGAGGAGATAGAGCCTCTATTGATATAGAGGGTTTTTCGGATAGAATAATTTGTTCTCCGATACCCAATTTGTTATAGGTAAACTTTGTAGGAACAGGATAGTTGTCTGCAGTTAGTAGGGGAACATAAATTATTGTATTGGGATAAACTTGAAGTAGAGATGATAGCCCACTTATATTTTCCTCGGACCAATTTGTAAGAAAAATGTGTGAGATCTTTTTGATCCCTGCGTCTTCTAAATAATTGAATAAATCTTTACTGTCTTCTTGATCTCCGACATCCACTAAAGTACCTTGATCGCCAATTTGTATTAATGATGCCTTTCCTATTTTAAGATTGATGAAGTGTAAAATCATGTCTTGTTCTCTCGTTGATTTGATAGTAGTTTTTTGTACTAAGGAAAATCCAGCCCTCTGATAGGATTGTTGTAAATAAGTGGTTATTATGAAGATCATGAAAATGCTAAAGAAAAAGCTAACGATCATCGTCCGAAATAAAAAACGTACCATTTTTCCTCACCTCTTCTCTCATACCTTTTAATATATATTTAGGAAACTTCCGGTTTTTACACAAATTTAGAAAGTAGGGATGGATTAGTGATGGGCTGTTTTTTGTATAAAAAGGGAAGAATGGCAAATCCTATATTGTAAATAACTAAAGTTGGTGATCCCTTTGATTTACTTAGAACCACAATTTCGCAATGATAGTGGTGAAATTTTAAACGTTGTAGATGGAAAAGGAAATGCTGTTGGATATCTTTCTTATTTGTATCAAACGAATGGTGATCTCTATATTTTAGGGCAATTAGAAGAAGAGGGGGAAAAACAAAATTTTTTAGATGTAACCACTCATTTTATTAATGGATTAAAGCAGTCTGTGATCAGTAATGCAGAAACTGATCCATACGTATATATTCATATGGGTGGAGAAGTCATCAAATTAGAAGAAACTGAGGAGGAAAAGACTGCTTCTCAAGATAAAAGATCAACAAAAGAAGAATGATGATCTGGAAAACATGTCGGTTGGTAATATTTTTTGTTATACAAACTAATACTCTTATGATATTGTTAATTTAACAACTAACAATAATGTTGGTTGAGGGTGATTTATGGGCTTCTCGAAAGAGAAGTTCTTTTTTATGTTCAATTTGAAAATTATTTTACTTTGTACATATTGAAGTTGCCGTATGGAAATAAATATGGATAGTTCATTTGGAGGAAGGTGTAAATTGTGCAGCATCAGCTTCGGCAGCCAAAGATGGGGATATCTTCAATTGTTTTGGACCTGACCAAATGGGATTATCGAGTGGGGCATAGTGGATTAGATTCGTTGGATATAACGATCACAAAGAATGATGAAGAATTGGTGGATGTTTCTTTTTCCCCAGAGGAAATGAAGATTTTTCGTAAGCGGGAATTTAGTGAACTAGAGGAAAATGAATTTCAGTTGTTTCTAGATGATTTACTTTGGGAAGATGAATTTACTCAATTTGCCCATCTTGCCCATATTGAAGTCGAATATCAAAGTGCGGAAGAATTAGTTCGAATGATTCAGGAAAAGTACCAAGATGATATGCTGTTTGTTCGATTTAATGATGTACGTGAGTTTATGGGGTATTTAGAAAGTGTATCTGTGGAAAAAATAGATGGGAACCAAACTCTCTTATGTTATTTTAGCCCTGTTGATGATGCGGCGGAAATGATTCGTGCAGATATTATGCTTCGTTCGCAGATCAAGGCCATTGCTACTGCTAGCTCGCTTAAGGTCGAAGGGATCAGTGAAACGCTAGAAATGGCGATACATGTAGAACATACTCACTAGTTGTGTATCTTAATGATCATATAAACTCATTTTGCCGATTTCAGGCGAGATGGGTCTTTTTTTGCGAAGCCTGCAAGTTCGAAAAAGTGACAAAAAGATGGGTTACCAACTATAAATTTCTAATATTTTTTGTTGCAACTCGTCGAAAGAAGAAGAACAGTTTTTATTGGAAATGAATGACAAGTTTTATACAATTATCCTGTAAGGATGAGAAATGGCGAAACATAGAATTAACTTGATAAATTTGTAGAGGATTTAAGTAAATCTGGCGATAAAGGGTGTTTAAAATGGATAATCATATCTTAGTTGTTGGAAAAAGAATCGCGGGGCATCATCTTATTGTAACAAAAGGAATGTTGTCAATGGAGCAGCTAGCGGGTATGAACCGGAATGGTTGGATTTTATCGCAGATGGAGCAACAACAGGCCCATTTTCATTATGATTTCGTACGAATGAAGCATGGACAGCAGGTTATTGGATGGTAAATAAAAAGAAGAATCGGCTTGCCTTCATTTCTAAATTGGTAGAAGGGCAAGCCGATTATTTTTAGTGAAATTATAAGTTTTTAAGCATTTTCCGTCTTCATCATCCTACATCTGATCTACGTCGCTAAACTTTATGCTCAGATGCAATCGTTGCCCTGGAGGAGGCACATAAGGGCAACGAGTCCGCTTATTGGACATAAAGGCTTGGCGCCAGCCAAGTTTACTTTAACTGTTTGGTGGGAAGATTACATTAGGGATAGCAACCCATGTTGCCTTACCAGGGACGCCACCATTCGAGTTGACACTCTCCATCAGTTTAACAATAACATTCATACGGCCTGTAGGTTGTCCAATCGGGACATCCTGGAATGTTAAGGTTTTGGATTCTTTAGCTTTAATTTCGAATTTTTGGTTAAGGCTCTGTA
>DATFAS010000102.1:0-16515 GCA_035254305.1 Bacillota bacterium | reverse complement strand
TACAAGAGGGGAATTAAGAATGCCCGAAATTCAATTTAAAGACAGAGCGATAAGGCTACTTCCAGGACGAATTCGCACCGAAGTATTCGGTCTAAAAAAGAATAGCCTAGTAAAGGGGCTTGTTGAGCAGAGTTTCTCTAATGAAAAGGGTATTTTGAAGCTCCATCCATGTACAGATACGGGCAGGGTTCTCATTCAATATGATGAAAAACGTATTACAATAAGCCAAATCCTAACTAAAATCTCCACAATAGAAGAACAACTGGTTAAAAAGGAATTTCCCCTAACTTCTGAGGAAACTGAGCAATTAAGTGAACAAGAAGCTGCTGTGACGAGGGAGGAAATCCATCCAAACGAGAGTGAAAGTATACATAGTAAGTCCATCCCTAATCATTTTAAAGTGATACCCAAAATAAAGGGACCAAATCAAGGGAATCAAATTCCTATTCCACTAGCACTTTCAATCGGTGGATTTGCAATACTTGGAATTAAACAGCTTCTTATGGGACGATCTGCCTTGGGAAGAAGTCCTGCAGCTTTTCACGCAGCTGGGATGGTTTCCATTTTGACGGGTTACCCCATGCTAAAAAGAGGATTTCGAAAATTTTCGCAGGAAAACAAAATCAATTCGGATTTAATTCTTGGAAGCAGTGCGGTTGTGTTTGCGCTTGTACGAGAAAACCTGGTGGTCTTGGCAGGTCTCAGTCTTTTACAATACTTAAATTGGAAACGAAGTCTAACCCAGCATGAGGAGCATTCATATATTCAATCACCAGAAATCCAAACATACACTGAAAGAGCCTCGAAGATCGGACTTCTCTTGGGAGGTGCTACCTTTGCCTTAACACGAAGCCCTTTAAGAGCAATGGCAGTTCTATTAGCAGCGAACCCTAGACCGATTAGTATGACTGCTGAATATGTATGGAAACAAGCTGACTTTGTGGCAAGACAACAAAAGTTAACTGTACCGAAGAACGGGGCATTATGTCATTTAGCAAATATACACGGTGTTATAGTTGATGACACATCCTTAGTTCAAAAAGACAGTATAGAGGTCAGTTGTGTTACCCATGAAACAAAAGAAGAAAAATTATGGGGGATTGCAGCTTCACTTTTAAAAAAGGCGAACCATCCTTGGAAGGATGAAGTTTTTAAGAAAGTCGACAATACCGAGCAAACAATTAGAACTGCTTTTAGCGTAGAACAAACCGAGGATGGTATAAAAGGAAAGATCAACAATACTGAAGTTTACTTTGGAAGTTTGGGGTTCATGGGGCGGTACGGAATCGATTGCTCGGAGTTCCAATTAAAGAGCAAAAGATTAGAACGTCATGGACATACTGTTCAATTCGTAGCAAAAAAGTTGGTTAAAGAAATCAAATGTTTAGGATTAATTGTTAAGCCTGGATCGGAAAAGAATGCTTCCATTAAACAATTATTAGGTTATCTAGGTTCCTATAAACCCTATATTTTAAACAACAGCGTACAGATGGATCATGAAATATTACAAAAGCAGGGGTATGATACCAGCTTCTTGCACCTTGATAAACGTGAATATATGGGAGTCATTTCATCTCTTCGTGGTCAAGGTCAAGAAATTGTGCATGTGAAAAACAATAAGCAGGACATCAGTGAATTTGGTCTTCCCACAATTACACTTGAAGAAGTTAACCAACTCTATCGTTCAATTGAATATGCAAAGAAAATGGATCAGATCATTGGGCAACACTTTCGAGTCACAAAAATGTGGAATGTACTAGGAACAGCCTTAGCGATTCCTTACTATATGGCTGCACCATTAATTAATCTCGCAGCAGACGGGTTAACATTATTCTTCCTAGCACGGGCGAAAAGGATAAGTGAAGCATACTTTTCCAAACCAATAGGAGAACCTAAAGGAAATTCCTATTCGCAGGGACTGTCATGGCATGCCATGACAACTGAGGAGATTACAAACCATTTTCATGTAACAGAAATGAGTGGATTAGAGCCTAATCAAATAAATGAACAAAGAAAAAAATACGGGTTAAACGAACTTTCACCTAAACAACCAACACCTTGGATCTCGGCATTTATGGGTCAATTTAAGGAGTACACAACGCTTATCCTTGTCGGTGCTGCAGGTTTAGCCTTTGTCACTGGCGGGGTATTTGACGGAATAGCTATGGGAGCAGTGTTAATAGCAAATGCTGCCATTGGAACCATTCAAGAGAGAAAGGCAGAAAAGGTGGTCGATGCTTTAACCCAATTTCAGCCTGCAATGAGTAAAGTGATCCGTGATTATCAAGAAATGGAGATTGTAGGAACCGAATTAGTGCCTGGGGATATTGTTTGTCTAGAGGCGGGTAATCGTGTTCCAGCTGATCTCCGTATTCTTCAAGCTTGGAATTTAGAAATCAATGAGGCTGCGTTAACAGGAGAATCTCTCCCTGTACCGAAGACAGCTGAAGTCCAAGAAGAGGAATGCCCATTACCAGAGAGTCGCAACATGCTATACATGGGAACCGATGTAACACGGGGTAAAGCAATAGCCCTTGTTGTGAGAACAGGAATGGGTACGGAGATCGGGCATTTAATGAGCTTGATGAAGGAGGAAGAAAAACAAATTACACCTTTACAGGAAAAGGTGACCTCCATTAGTAAAAAATTTGTTAAGGGTGCGATGGTCGCAGGAGGCCTCGTATTTATTTCTGGTCTTTTACGCGGAGTACCCGTGACACAACTAATTTCCACCTCTGTAACCCTTGCTGCTTCTGCAGTCCCTGAAGGTCTTCCAGTAACAATCACCATCGCTTTAAGTGCAGGGATCTTCAGAATGGCCAGTAAGAATGCCTTAATTCGGAAACTATCTGCCTTGGAGACATTAGGCAGAACCACAATCATTTGTTCGGATAAAACAGGAACGTTAACAAAAAATGAAATGACAGTAAAAGCAATCGCAACCACTAGAAGTATGTGGCACGTAACAGGAGATGGTTACAAACCTGTAGGTGACATTATTGAAATGGGTACTGAAGTAGCTGCTGCATCAGCAAGTCCAATTAGTAACTCATCCGAAATTCAGGATCAAGAATTGAATCGATTGCTTCGAATTTCTCTTCTTTGCAACAATAGTAAACTTGAGAAGGAGGGCGATCGGTGGGGAATAAAGGGGGACCCGACGGAAGGAGCTCTCTTAACTCTTGCCGCAAAAGCTGGATTAAACAAGGAGAATGCAAAACAATGGACCAGATGCCATGAAGAGCCGTTCGATTCATATTCAGGTATGATGAGCGTTGTGTGCAAAGAAACTGAAGCAGATGATAGATGCTATTTATTAGCAAAAGGCTCTGTAGAAGCCATTCTTCACCGTTGCCATTGGTACCAGCAAAATGGAGAAGTTTACGAATTAACCGAAGAAAAAAGGAAAGAAATATTACTTCAAAACGAAAAATTTGCTGTTGATGCCCTGCGGGTTCTTGGCTTTGCTTACTGTCCAGTTGAATGGAATGCAGAGAATACAAATATAAAAGAAAATCGTTTGATCTACGTTGGTATGGCGGGGATGATGGACCCACCAAAGGAGGACGTAGAAAAAAGCATTCGTGAATCTTATCAGCTTGGAGTGATGCCCGTTATGATTACAGGTGATCATCCCATTACGGCGATTGCCATTGCTAAACAGTTGGGAATCTGGGATGGGAAAAGAAAAGTCTTAACAGGCACTGAGCTGAACCAGTTATCTGACGAAGAGTTAGCAGAACGAGTAGAGGATGTATCGATTTTTGCAAGAGTCAGCCCCGAGCATAAGTTAAAAATCGTGACAGCCTTCCAAAAAAGAGGACATATTGTAGCTATGACTGGTGACGGAGTAAACGACTCCCCGGCTATAAAGAAAGCAAATGTGGGTATTGCCATGGGTAGAACGGGGACAGAGGTTACCAAAGAAACAGCGGATATGGTGTTGAAAGAAGATCATTTTGGCTCGATTGTGGATGGAGTAAAAGAAGGAAGAACAATTATCGGGAATATCCGGAAGGCTATTGGCTGTCTTTTAACTGGTAATTTGGCAGAGGTATTGGTAACAAGTACAGCCGTCATTGCCGGTATGCCAATGCCATTGATACCTATTCAAATCCTATTAATGAACCTTCTGACGGATGCACTCCCTGCCATGATTTTAGCCATTAATCCTGGTGATAAAAGGAAAAATACCAAACGGCAAGATATTGTCGATAAGGAGCTTTATCAAAAAGTGATTACCCGCGGTGTGTTGCTGGGGATAGGTTCTGTAGCATTGTTTGGCATGGCGTTAGCCGCTGGTGCTCCGATTGCGGTCGCCCAAACTACTGCTTTCGCAACATTGGTTGCTGGACAGCTAATGCAGACATTCTCCTGGAGGCAAGAAGGTAAAGAAGAAAAAATCCGCGATTGGACAAAAGATCGATTCTTAATCGGAGCTTTGGGTATTTCATGGACTGCTTTACTGGCAACCATTTATGTTCCGCCTATTGCCCGAATCTTCCACGCAGCACCACTGCCAATCAACAGTTGGGTTCTAATTTTAGCTGTTGCTGGTTCTATTTCTTTCTTGTCTAAACCCGTGCTAAACATGATTTCAAATAGGCAAACTAAAATTAAGCCTAAAACAAATCAAATGATGTCAATGGCCGCTTAAAAGCAAAATCAGGCCAAAGCTTCGCCATTACAAAGAAGCTTTGGCAACAAGCACCCACAGAGGGCCAACATATCCAAATTAATTATATTTAGCTTTATTAGGAGGT
Source organism: Bacillota bacterium (assembly GCA_035254305.1). GTDB lineage: Bacteria > Bacillota > Bacilli > Aneurinibacillales > RAOX-1 > DATFAS01. The sequence goes on along the minus strand of DATFAS010000102.1, from coordinate 11,752 downwards.
TTACTCATGCAGTTACGTTCAGCTTCATTATGGGCAGGAATTATTTCCGGTGGAATTTCACAATATCAGGATACTATGGCATTACGTGAAGGTCGAATGGGTAAAAATCAGTATGCCGCTCACACAACAAGAAATGTTGTCGGAGCAGTAGGAATAATGGCGGGCATTGAATATGGGGCTATGTTAGGAACGTCCATCATGCCAGGGATTGGAACAGTTGCAGGAACTGTGATTGGAGGATTTCTTGGAGACAGATTAGGAAGCAGTGTGGGCCTTACGGCAGGAAATGCGTTGTTTAATAATGATCAAAAAGGAATCAATCTAATAGGTAATTCGGAGAATACATTGCTTGCCCAGCCTTTTCACGCAATGGATCAGGAAGCAAATAAGGAACAAATACTTCAATAAAAATATAAAAGCACCTAACGGTGCTTTTATAGATTGTTAAAGTTCGCCTTGGCATCCCCTCCGGAGACACGATTGCACCAGTGCTAGAAGTTAATTCGACTCGTTCAGGTGCCGGATGTCGTAGAACAAATGAAGGAAGACGCATGTTCAACAAGGTTACCATATATTTGTTCTTGGGAGCTAAGTTTTTACATTACCTTCATGTAATGGACAAATATTGCAATCATTTTCCAAAGGGTACACGCCCGTACTCGAAATGTAAAATTTCTACTTAGCAAAGATTCCGCCCCCTTTATTCCTTGGCAGGGTGAGATGTATAGGCCTTCTTTAAGACTTCATCATTCATAACGTTGAATGAGTCTTTAATTGGTAGTTGGTTAATGGAAAATTCAAGCGGATTGGGATCTGGCAAATAGTGGCTTTCTCCCGCCGAATTAGGCAACGAATTTCCTTCCCTCGCTTCTTCAATGACCGAATTTAATTGTTTTCGAACACCAACTGAAGCATCCTTAACTTGATCTACTAATCCTAAAACTGCAGCTGTTCCTTTAACAGCAAGCTTGCGTGTAGTTTTTCTGGCTTCAGGTGATGCGATTAAAAGTGCACTTACTGCAGTCAAGGCAATCCCTAATGGTGATTTTAAAAATTTGATCACTTTATCACCTTCTGTTTTAGGTTGAAAATAATTTTTTACTAACATCCCCAGTAAGTGGAATTTCTATACATAATGACATTTGAAATATTCTTTTCCTGAATAAAGAAATCACTAGATGTGAAAAATTATATTTATATGGCTTGAACACTATGTCAGGAAAAATAATGAGGATTGAGGTTAAATTTATGTTTCAAAGACAAATTGAAAAAGTGATTGTTGGTGCCGCGTTCACAGCGGCAGCCTCTGTTTTATTACCGATTCTTAAAGAAACTCTTCCTCCCACTATTAGAGCAGGAAGAGAAGGTTTGAATAGTTTGGTTCATCGCGGCAAAGATTCCCTGATGTATATTCGAGAGGAAATCGAAGATATTGTAGCGGAAGCTCAATTTGAACGGATGAAAAAACAAATGGATAGAGAAATAGGGTTTAATGCTGAATGATCGAGGAGGGCTGCTTATGAGCAATGCAACGAATAAAGAAGAATTAAACATTGATGATCATTTAAGACAAGCACTTTCCCATCTTGTTACTGCTATAAATAAAAGTATTTTCATGATTATGCAAAATGACAGTTCTAAAAAGGAAATCGGTCAGAAGTGGGAGTCTTTCTTAGGGCAATTTTTTGGGTACGTTCGTGATAAGGGGAAAGAAAGCCGAGTCAATCTAATGAGTCTCATCTCATTTTCACGTTTACGCAAGTGGTAGTGTATCTAGGTACTCTGTGGGGTATGATTAAATGGAACAACAATGGAATGGGAGTTTTATACTTGATGAATATGATGACAATTCTTATTACATAAATAGAGAGTTAAGCTGGCTATCTTTTAATGAAAGAGTTCTTGAAGAAGCATCATCAGAGGATAATCCGCTTTTTGAAAGAATAAAGTTTTTAGCGATTACGTCGTCTAATCTCGATGAATTCTTTATGGTCAGGGTTGCCAATTTAAAAGATCAGGTGAAGCTAGGGTTTCATAAGCCGGATAACAAGTCAGGGCTTACTCCGAAAGAACAACTGGTCGCAATTCAAGAGAAAACAAAGAAGATGGTACAGTGGCAAAATGATATCCTTCATTTAGATATCATGCCTTCACTAGGGAAACAAGGCATTCGATTTGTTTCTTTTCAAGAATTAACGCCATCCCAAAAAAGATTTGTAGATACATATTTTCTTGAGAGAGTCTTTCCGGTATTAACTCCTTTAGCCATCGATTCAAGCCATCCTTTTCCCATGCTGTTAAATAGAACGTTGAATTTAGCAGTACAGTTGGAGAAGAATGTCGATGACGAAAAGGTATGTTTGTTTGCTGTTGTGCAAGTTCCTTCTGTATTGCCTCGATTTATTCCGCTTCCGTGTGAACATGAAGAATGTGATTTTATTTTATTGGAAGAGTTAGTAAGGAGTCACTTATCCGTTCTCTTTCCTAGAACAGAAGTGATCTCTGTACATCCTTTTCGAATCACACGAAATGCTGATTTACCGTTGAATGAAGAGGAATCGGAAGATCTCTTAGAGGAAATAAAAGAAGAATTAAAGAAAAGAAGAACCGGGGAAGCCGTTCGGCTAGAAATAGAACAAAGCATGAACCTGAGTATTAGGGAATTTCTTAAAGAAAGTCTAGAAGTAGTAGAGGGAGATATTTATTCGATCCAAGGGCCTTTAGATTTAACCTTTCTATTTAATTTTTATAATATTGAAGGTCATGAAAGACTTCGCTTTATTCCTTATTTTCCCCAGCCCTCTCCAGATCTAATGGGTCATAAGAATTTATTCGACATGATTTCTCATAAAGATGTGCTATTACATCATCCATATCAATCTTTTGACCACGTAATTGCGTTCATTCAACATGCGGCAGAAGACTCATCCGTGCTGGCAATTAAGCAAACATTATATCGCGTCAGTGGAAATTCCCCAATTATTGCAGCTTTAACTAGAGCTGCAGAAAATGGAAAGCAAGTATTTGTTTTAGTGGAATTAAAAGCACGCTTCGATGAGGAAAACAATATTTCCTGGGCGACAAAATTAGAGGAGTCTGGGTGCCATGTAATTTATGGGATGCTGGGGTTAAAAACTCATAGCAAAATTACATTGGTTGTACGGCAAGAAGGAGACAAGATAAAGAGATATGTCCATTTATCTACAGGGAATTATAATGATACAACAGCAAAGTTCTACACTGATCTAGGTCTATTTACAAGTAAAGAGGAGCTAGGAGAGGATGCCACTCTCTTTTTCAATCATTTATCTGGGTATGCAGAGGCTCCCTCATTCAACCTCCTTACTATTTCTCCAAATAGAATGAAGGAGCGGTTTATATCATTGATTAAAAACGAGATAGAGAAAAGCACTTCTAAAGAACCAGGGCATATCATTGCGAAGATGAATGCGCTAACTGATAAAGACATGATTAAGTGGTTGTACCGTGCTTCTTCATCCGGTGTGAAAATTGATTTAATTGTTCGGGGGATTTGCTGTTTACGCCCTGGAATCCCAGGTGTTAGCGAAAATATTCGGGTTATTAGTATTGTGGGGAGATTCCTCGAACATAGCAGGATTTACTATTTTAAAAATAGCGGGGAAGAACAAACTTTTCTTGCAAGTGCAGATTGGATGACTCGAAATTTAGTGAACAGAGTAGAGATTCTCTTTCCTATTTTGGATCCGGGTATAAAGGAACGTGTAAAAACGATCCTTTCGACCTTTTTGAAAGATAATGTAAAGGCCAGAGAACTTCGAGTCGATGGCACTTATCATAGGCTTCAGAATGATCACCGTTCATTGCAAAGTCAAGAAGAGTTTATGCGAATGGCAACCGAGTTAAATAAGGAAAGACCGCCTAGCTGAAACATAAAAATGTGGAAACTAAAAGACCTAAAACCGCTGCTGAGATGGGACAAATCTTCTCAGGTAGCATATGCAAACGGAGAAAAGAAATCGTTTCCGTTATCCTATAAAAAAATCAACTAGCGTGGATTCATTTGGAATTCACGCTTCTTTTTTAAAAAAACATTAAAAATGCCGATCCAAACCTTACGATTTGGATCAACAAACTTAAGGTACCATCTATGGTACTTAGTATTCAAGGTATTAGTCAAAGTGGATATTAGTTGGGGGTTTTGTTGTTCTTAAAATCTATTCAGACTCTGAGTTAATATGAAAAAAACTCGGATTACTCCGAGTTAGGCAAGGGGGTTAAATAGTTCTAACTTATCATAAAACATGATTATTGGGTTTATCTTAAAGTAATTTAAATTTTAGGTAAAGGCTGTATTTAATTCCGGTTAAAATCATTCGTGATAACTCTGATAGATCGTAATCCCTAAGAACTTGTAATTTTTTACGATAAATCTAACGCCTCTAGGGAAATCATAGAACTTTGAAAATTCGACTGTTAGCCATTTTCTCACGTCAAACCATCCATTCGTGTTAGTTGTTCCTAAAGTTGGCTCTCGGTAGAATATGATTGGCTCAGGGAAAATGTGAAGTGTGGTATTCAAACATAATGATAATTTGAAGCGATTTACATTCTTTTAAACCAACTTTTACATTTGCTTTAAACTAACTTAACTTCGATTCTATAGAATAAAATTTGGAAAACGTTAATACATAGATAATTTGATTCAGGGGGAGTGAAAAATATGAAGAAAAGCAAATGGGCCATACTTGGATTAACAACCATGATGCTGTTATCCGGCTGTGGAGGACAAAATCAGGCAACAACTACAAATGCTGGTGGGGAAGAGAAGAAGCAGCAGGTTTCAGGAAAGCTATCTTTCTATACCTCTCAGCCTGATGAGGATGCAGCTAAGTTGATAAAGGCTTTTAATAATAAATATCCTGATGTTCAAGTGGATACATTCCGTTCAGGAACAGAAGAAGTGGTAAGCAAAATTCAAACGGAAAAACAAGCGGGTAAAGTGCAGGCAGATGTTCTTCTTGTTGCTGATTCTGTGACATTCGAAGGGTTGAAGAAACAAAATCTATTACAATCGTACAAGTCTCCTGAAGAGTCACAAATTCCTGGAGCGTTTGTTGATCCTGATGGAATGTACACTGGGACAAAGGTGATGGCGACTATATTAGCTATTAATACCCAGAAGGTAAAGAGTTTGCCTACATCGTGGAAAGTTCTGGAGGATCAGTACACCAAGGGACAAAGCATTATGCCAAGCCCACTTTATTCAGGGGCCGCTGCTTACAATGTTGGCGTGTTCTCTCACTTCAAGGACTTTGGGTGGGATTATATAAAAGGCTTGAAGGCCAATGACATGATGGTCACTAAGGGCAATGGTGCAGTGCTTAAATCCGTTGCTTCCGGAGAAAAACCATATGGGATGATAGTTGATTTTATGGCCAGCCGAGCTAAAGCGGAAGGTTCTCCAGTGGATCTCGTTTATCCAACAGAAGGAGTTCCTGTTATCACGGAGCCAATTGGGATCATGAAGGATGCAAAAAATGAGGCTGCAGCTGAAGCCTTCGTTGATTTTGTACTCTCTGAAGAAGGGCAAAAGGTAGCAGCAAAGATTGGTTATACACCCATCCGCAAGGGAGTTGCTCCACCTGCCGGACTAAAGCCTATTGATCAGATTAGGCTGATGGATGGGAAGATAGAGGATCTTTATAAGTCACGTGAAGAAGATAAGAGGGAATTTAGTAACGTATTTGGCAGCTAAAGGAGAGATCCCGATGATGGGGGAAAGAATTCAAATAGAAACTCAGGGGTACCACGGGCAGGCGAATCCGTCTGTCCCTCCTTTATTTTCGAGGATGTTTACAAGAATGACAACAGGAATCGGTTTGTTGTTAGTTTTGGTATTTTTCGGGCTTCCGATTATAAAATTGATTGTATTAAGTTTTGTATCTCATACTGGCATTTCTTTGGAAAACTATGCGATTCTATTTCGTGAAGGGAGAACATGGACCACGATTGGCAACACGCTCTTCCTTTCGATAAGCTCAACGCTGCTGGCAATTGTATTGGGGGTACTTACGGCCTGGTTAGTGGCCTACGCCAATATCCGAGGAAAAAAGCTGATGCATGCAATGATTCTGATATCGTTTGTAATTCCTTCTTATGTCATGACTCTTTCTTGGACGCAGTTCTTGGCTGCGGATGGTCTGATGGCACGGATGCTATCTTTTCTAACGGGGGAAGTGGTTAAGCCTTGGAATCTGTACAGTTATGATGGCATGATTTTTATGTTGGGGATACATCATTATCCCCTTGTGTACCTCCTAAGCTTAAGCGGGTTTCGAAGAATTCCTCGCGAACTCGAGTGGGCTAGCCGTATTTCTGGGGTGGGGAGATGGAAAACATTTTTCTTAGTCACCCTGCCTCTTTCAGTTCCAGGAATTGTGAGTGGGGGACTGATGGCCTTTTTAGCTAGTTTAGATAACTTTGGGATTCCTGCATTTCTGGGGATTCCTGCTCATATCTCGGTACTCAGTACCTCTATTTACGAACAAATGACGGGATTTGGACCAGAGTCAATTGCTCGGGCTGCAGCACTTTCAGGTGTTTTAGGGGTTTTTTCGTTGGTGGCAACATGGATCCAATGGCTCTGGTTACGCAGATTTAAGCCAATTGAATCTGTGCGTGAAGACTATGAACCTAGGTTTTATTTCAGTAACTTTAAGCTTGCTGTAGAAATTGTGGTGTGGATCGTTCTTTTAATTCTTAGCTTCATTCCTTTGCTCACAATGGGATTTCAATCTTTTCTTCGTGCCTATGGTGTTCCGATTCGATTCGAAAACCTCACATTGGCCAACTATGAATTTATCCTTTTTGAAAACACAAAGGTGCAGCATGCGATTCTCAATAGCTTCGTGTTGGCTGGAGCTAGTGTTATGATTTGCCTTGTTATTGGAACAGGGATTGCCTATTTGCGCGTACGAAAGCCAAACTTAGTTATTCGTGGAGTTGAAATGATAGTCGGTCTGCCATATGCGATCCCGGGAGTAGTCTTTGCTCTTGCGATGATTTTAGCTTGGATGGAGCCGATACCCGGTTGGAACCCTGGCATTTATGGGAGTATGACAATTCTTTTGCTGGCCTATATCGGTCGTTTTTTGATCCTACAGGTGAGAGGAAGTATGACGGCAATGATGCAGGTAGACCAATACGTGGAAGAGGCGGCTCATATTAGTGGAGCGAGTCGATTTTATAAATGGAAAAAAGTCCTGATTCCGCTCATGCTACCTGGCATCTTGAACGGTGTACTGCTCGTGTTCCTTACCGCCTTAACGGAACTGACCGTCTCTTCTATCCTTTGGTCAAGTGGAACGGAGACGATCGGGGTGGTTATTTTTAACTTTGAGCAAGCCGGTTCCACTAAGTATTCTACTGCCCTATCTAACTTGATCGTCTTTGTTATGGTCATATCAGCGATTTGCTACTTTTCCTTTAATGTAAGGAAACGAAAGGAACATAAAAGATGAATATTTTACTGAAAGACATCAACAAGCGCTTTGGGGATCAACCGGTACTGCAATCCATTGATTTGTCCGTGCAGAGTGGTGAGTTTATAGCGATTTTGGGACCTTCAGGTTGTGGCAAAACTACATTGTTGCGGTTGCTCGCTGGTTTTGAGAATCCCAGTGATGGTGAAATTTATTTTGGAAATGAACGGGTGGCTAGCTCGCTTACTTGGGCTCCAGCGGAAAAACGAAATGTAGGTATGGTTTTCCAATCCTTTGCACTGTGGCCTCATATGACTGTACGAGAGCATGTGGAATTTCCCTTACGATATGGGAAGAAGAGGACGGATACAAGTAGAATAGAGAGTGTACTGAAAGCAGTTGGGCTATCTGCTTTAGCAAAAAGGTTTCCAAGTGAGCTGTCGGGAGGGCAAAAGCAGCGAGTCTCCTTTGCCCGGGCGATTGCCGCAAGTCCAGATATTCTTTTAATGGATGAACCTCTAAGCAATCTGGATGCAGAACTGCGACTGGAGATGCGTCGTGAGATTCAGCAATTGCATCGATATACAAAAGCAACTATTATCTACGTAACTCATGACCAAGGAGAAGCGTTAGCGATGTCAGACCGTATGGTGATCATGAGGGATGGAAAGGTCGAACAAGTGGGGACACCAAGAGAAATATACAACCAGCCCAAAACAGAATTTGTGGCAAAATTTGTAGGGAAAGCGAATCTCATTCCTGGCGAATGGAATCAGGAGAAGTTTATACCTAGATATGCTGAAGAGGGTGTATTCTGGACAGATTCAGAAACTAGTGATGTTTTCCGGAAAAAAGGGCTATTTCCTTTAAGGCCAGAACAATTGTTTCTTCATCGGATTGGCCCAGGAATTAAGGGGGAGATTGTGAACTCTCAATATCAAGGGAAAGAAATTCATTATACCGTGCAAGTTCATGAAGAAAGATGGGAAGTCCATTCGAACATTTTTCAAGATTATCATATAGGAGAAGAAGTATTCATCAAACATAAAAGTCATACGTTGTCTTTATAAAAAACATACTGGAGGTACATAAACTAAATCATTTTAATATCTTCATAAAAACTTAATCCTAATTTAACTGAACGTTAAAAATACCTTTTTAAAATTTAGTAATCAGAGAAAAGTCAGTCTATAAAAAAACTGATCCAAATCTAATCATTTGGATCAGCTAAATCAACTGTCGTTTTTATGTTAGAAACCCCATAAATTAAACTCCATAATCCTGAAGCAAATCCATTAATTTGCCATACTCATACAGTGAAATCTTTCCTTGTTGATAATTTTCCTCGAGGAATTCCAATAATTCTTTTACATGTTTAGGCGGTGTAAATCGAGTGAAAATAAATTGTTTAATTAATTCTTCCAGGTTCCTCAACTCCATCTGTTTAAAGTTGATCCATAATTGATAATAATAGGAAAACATTAAGCAGCAGTTAAATAAGTGTTTATTTTTCGTTAAACAAATCAAAGAGCTAATTGAGGAAATTAGGGGAGAGACAGAGAATGTAATAAAAATTTGTGATGTTACTAATCCTGATCCTATTTGGAAAAGATGATGATAAGACTTTATGGGTGGTTAGGAAAGGATAAATAACTGCTTTCATGTTTCCGCACAAGGGCAACTAGGCTGCCACCATCGCCAAATGGCTTGGCGCCAGCGACATCCTGCAACTGTGCTACATCGAATCCCCATAAACCAGTTGCAATCATTGTTCCTGGAAGGGGCCTGGTTTTCTTTTGGGATTTATTCTAGGGTAGGTAGGAAAGGAAAAGGAATGGATCAACAATTTGGAATTATTGATCTGGGTTCAAATTCTGTTCGTCTCGTTTTATACCGGGAAGTTGAGACAGGAATCATCCAAGAGATAGATAATGTAAAATCAGTTCTTCGTTTAAGTGCCCACATTAATGAAAGAGGAGATATCGACTCTCAGGGAAAAAATGCCCTGATTGAATGCTTAAAACGGTATTCACGGTTCTGTAAGACAAGAGGAGTTAAAAAAATCTATGGAATTGCTACTGCTGCCATTAGATCAGCAACTAATAAAGAATCACTTATTCAACTTATAAATGAGGAGACAGGTATTGATTTTCGTGTATTAAATGGAGAAGAAGAAGCTTATTACGGATATTTGGCCGTAGTCAATACATTGGCGTATCGTGAAGCTATAACGGTAGACATTGGGGGAGGTTCAACAGAAATTACTTATTTTAAGGAACGTTCCCTCGTTCATAGCCATAGTTTCTCTTTTGGGGCGGTAACACTCTTTCAAACATTTGAAGAAGACTTGGATCAAATAAAAGAATTTGTAGGAGAGCAACTGAAGTCTCAAAAATGGTTAATTGGCCTAAAATGCCCCGTTATTGTGATGGGCGGTACGGCTAGGAATCTCGCTCGTGTTCACCAGAGGAAAATAAATTACTCTTTTCCAAGTCTTCATAATTATGTAATGAAATCAGAAGATGTGGAGAAAACGTTGCAAGAGATTAAGCAGACACCCTTACAAGAGAGAAAAGGGATCAGTGGTCTGTCCAAAGATCGAATCGATATATTCCCAGTAGGGTTAGTCGTTTTTCTAAGTGTGATAGATACTGTACAGAGCTCTTTATTTATAACAAGCAATAAAGGAATACGGGATGGATTTTTATTTGAGAAGATTTTTGAACAAGAAAATGGAATCTTATCTGATATCCTTGCTTTTTCCACATCTCAATTTATGAAACGGTACCAAGTACATATTAAGCACACCGAACATGTAGCCAAATTGGCTGTAATGCTGTTTGACCGGTTGAAAATCTCGGGATGCCATTCCTGGAGTGAAGACAATCGAACCATTCTAAAAACAGCTGCACTTCTACATGATATTGGAAGAGCGATTAATGTAAACGATTCAACAAAGCATACGTTCTATTTAATTGAAAATGTATTGTTGCTCGGTGTAACCCATAGGGAAAGAATATTGATTGGGCTCATTGCCTCCTATAAAAATAATCGACAACTAAATAAATTTGCTTCTATTCACCGTGCCCTAATAACGAAGGAAGATGAGCTGATGGTTCTTCAGTTAGGAACGCTCCTTTTACTAGCTAGACAACTCGATCGTAATATGGACCAACAGGTTGAAGAAATTGCAATATACCCAGGGAAGAAAAAACTTGTGTTTAAACTCAAGGATGGACAACTACAATGGATGAAAGAACCTATTGAAGATTGTTTGAAGAAAATGAGTAAAGCCTTTGCACATCCATTAACTTTATTCCTGTGAAAAAGGAGTGTAAGTATTTTAATTATCTTTACAACCTATTTACTTATAATATACATGTACACGAAAGGCGAGGCTACTGGAACTGAAGCTACAAAGTCTTTCTTAATGATAAACTCCAAAAAGACTTGGAAACGAAAGCGGGTTACATTTCTGTTTCTAGTACGAAAGTCGAACGTGATGCTACTGTTACTGTAAAAATTAAATAAGTTAAGATAAAGGCACCTGATTTGAATGAGAAGTGGGTGCCTAGTTCATTAATTAGAAGAAAAATGAGTAGACAAATTAAAAATTGATAACCCAACGGGGGCAGCTGCAGTTCATGGTTTCAATGGTTGTTTCGGAACCATTGCAGTAGGGTTGATGCTGAAAATGGAGAAGAGAAAGTGACTCACTTTGTTCATTTTCTATCTCTGATAACAAGTGGAGAAAAGGAATCGTGGAGAAATCTAACTAAGCGACCATGTGAACCTTATCTCATTCTTAACATTAAATTCATATCCAATTCATACTTACGTGTAATAATAAAGCTCAGATGGAAATGGCCATAATTGATTCATAGATGGAGGGATTCTAATGAGAAGTTTAGATCAGGTAACTTCAGTGCAGAGCAATATGCAAGTGAAAGAGCCAAATCGTTGGAATTCTGAGCCTGTATGGATCAAAAATGTCGTGTAAATATGGATATCGATTGAGATTGGATAGTATATAGGGTGGATTCTACATTTACTGAACAAACTATAATTTCTCAGATAATGAACTACTTATTAGGTGGTTCTTTTTTTGTAAAGATATCTCAATGCGATTCATCTAACTTCGCATAAAGTTTACAGCCGTTTAATAAATGCTAAATTCCATTCATTAAAATCAAGAGGTATAGCAAGGGCATATGGATATGTACTTTTATTTCTTAAGGTACATTTTTATTCTATACTCAGAAATTAAAGGAGTTCTGTAAGGATGGAGA
>DATFAS010000101.1:0-8706 GCA_035254305.1 Bacillota bacterium | reverse complement strand
TACTGATAAAAAATGTAAAGGACACTTCTTTGGAAATGGCCAACTCTTCTCAAACCTTATCAGAAATATCCCATAAATCTTCAATGACGATTGGCGAAGTAGCCTTAGCAATTGAGCAAATTGCCACTAGCACAACGGATCAGGCTAAGGATGCAGAAGTGATTGCTAATATGAGTCATCAGTTTGGAACTAAAATTAAGGATAGTAATGATTTAATAACCGATGTGCACCATATTTCAAGAGAAACGAATGATCTCAGTGAAAGTGGAAAACAAATTATTAGGGAGTTATATGATACCATTTCTGAGAATACCAAAAAAGCAAAAGAGATAAATGGAATAATTAAAAATATTAGTGAATCAGCAAATAATGCAGGATCAATAACAGAAATCATTAACGCTATATCTAGTCAAACAAATTTACTTGCACTTAATGCAAGTATAGAGGCAGCTAGAGCAGGGGAAGCAGGAAAAGGATTTGCTGTAGTTGCTAATGAAATAAGAAAACTCTCTGAACAAACCGCAAAAGCAACAGATAATATACAAAACCTTATCCATCATATCGGTCAAGGCTCCAATCAAGCAGTACAAGCAATGGAAGAAATAAATAAAATTGTAGTTAATCAAAATCATTCTATTGAAAAAACAGAAACGATATTCAATAGAACCGCAACTGCCTTAGGCAACTTAGTCAATAAAATAGATAAAGTTTCTTCACATTCTAAAGATATGAATAAGAGTAAAGAAGAAATAATAGATGCAATAGCGAATATATCTGCGATCACCGAAGAAACGTCGGCCAGTACAGAGCAAGTTTCTGCTTCAGTACAGGAGCAGCTTATTACAATAGAAGAAATAACGAATCATTCTCAATCTCTACAAGGAATTTCAAATATACTAAAAGAAAATATAGATAAATTTAAAATTTAATAGAAAGCCCCCGATGTATCAAAGTCACAGCATGGGGGCTATTTCGTGAAAAGTGCAACCTTTTCCCTTTCCATTACGTAAATTTAATATCATACAGAATCGGAGGATAAAGCGTTGAGACAACAAATCCCCCTCTATTACCTGCAATGGGATGAGATGAAGGGTGTTATGGGTCAAATTAATGAAGATTTTGTGGATATAGATGACTTATTTTTAAGAAAATTAGTAAATGCAACAATGATCCATAACCAAATATGGGAGCATAGCTCGCATGAAACAAATGAAGACCTGGAAGGTATTATTTATGTGAAACCATGGGCACCTGGAAAGGTTGAGCATGGTAAGGAAATGGAGAAGATCGTGTTTTCTCAGTTTGAGAGATCGAATCCAATCGGTGTGGAGTTCTTCGCACTTGATGGTCAACATTACAGTAAAATCAGCTCTGTTAATTATGATCAATCTTTGTATGCTGCACAGATTCTTCTAGATCACTATCGTTACATCCAAGGGAAGTATTATACTTTGAATTATGCGATTTGGGATTCATCGAGAAGCAAGCTTTTAATCTTCTTAGAGGCAGGGGAATAAATAGGGATGAAAAGTGAATCAATTGACAAGTGGTTTGAACAGGAGATGAATAAATCAGGGCTGCCACTCGTACAGGCAACAAGAACACCTCCGTATCAGAAATGGATTGCCTATGCGCTAGTCTTAGGAATTCCGATATCGGTAAGCGGTTGCTCAAGCCAGCCTACTGCCAGGGATGATTGTCAATGGGAAAAGGAACATGGTCACCCCGAAATTCAGTGTGACGATTCAACCACGGGCTCTAATGGATCGAGTTCTAATTGGTATCGAAGTCGTGGGTACAAATCCTCCAAAGATCCAATCCTCACCGGGTCACCCAATTATAACGCCATCCAATCTTCGAAGGGGATTGGGAGTGGAGGGAAAAGCAGTGGAGGATAAGATGAATCGAGTAGTAGCTCTCCCAGTTAACTTACAAACACTTTTTTCCGGAGAGAGAGCAAAGAGAATTCCCTATCATCACATGTATGGGAAGCCCTACTGTCTGCCCTATACGATTGTTTATTCTGAAGAAGAATACAAGGAGATAACAGCAGCCTCTGAACAGTTGGACCGCATCTATTGCAAAACATTACGATTTACCCAGCGTCATCTTCCAGATCCTTTCTTTATTAATCAATTGGGTATTCACCCGGCGCTGATCCCTTGTTCTCGGATCGAGGTGCAATATCATGGGGTTTCACGGCAGGACTGGATTATAAACAGGGATGGAATGAAACTCATTGAAAATAACACAGATACTCCGACAGGAATTCCAGAGACAGCCTATTTATCAGGATCAATCATAGAGGACTACACCCAATTAAAGAATCCATCACATAGGATGGACCCCACTATTCAACAAGCCTTCCAACGCCTCATTGACTATTACATAGAGCATGGCTACAGTGGTAGAATTGCTTTCAGTTGTTATGACTGGCACGAAGAAGATCGTTGCAACACACTTTATCTCATGGAGCAAGCGCGGAAGGTCACTGACCAGGTTCGATTCGCCCCTATTGAGGAGCTAGAAGTCATCCCAGATGTTGGCCTATTCTATCAAGGGGAGAAAATAGAAATATGGTATCGTTTATACCCACTAGAGTACCTTGTTCATGACGTTGCCCCCGATGGATTCCCTACCGGCATGGCTATTCTTCGCCTTATCGAGAACGGAAAATTGGCAATCATCAATCCGGCGCAAAGTATTATTACCCAAAGTAAAGGGTTCTTGGCTTTATTATGGGGTCTTTACGAACAAAGTGATTTTTTCACGGAAGAAGAATGTAAGATGATCCAATCGTATTGTCTACCCACCTATTTTCACGATCAATATTTTCAGGATCAAGGGATGCCTTATGTGGCGAAGGCCCTATTCGGCCGTGAGGGAAAAGGAACCACCCTCATGAATGAAAAGGGGGAGAAGGAAGAAATCCTGTGGGGAGAAGATCAAGAAGAAGAATGGGCAACACGTACTTATTACATGGAACAACCGAAAATTTTTCAACAGCAAATTCCCATGGAGAAGGTTCACCTATCTGATGAAGGGGAGGGGTATCTTCTTTCCGGAGTCTTTGTCATCGGAGGGCAATGCTGCGCAATCATGCCGCGTATTGGAGGCAAGATTACAGGGAATATGGCTAATTTCTGTCCAGCAGGTATTCAAGTAGAGAAGGGAGAAGGATAGGTGCAATTACTACCGAATTTCCTCACTTATTTTGCAATTGGAATGGTGTTGTTATTGGTTGGAACCTTCTTGTTCGAGTTTACTACCAAAATCAAGGAATGGAATTTAATTTCGCAGGGAAACAAGGCGGCAGCTTATGTACTTGGAGGGAAAATCGTAAGCTTGGCGATTGTCCTCTATTCAACGATTGCACATTCTGTTTCAATAATCGATCTCATCATGTGGGGAGGAATCGCTATTGTTACCCAGATATTGGCGTTTTTCTTCGCAGAGCTATTCACCCCAAAATTCAACCTCCATCAAGCGATTGAGCAGGGAAATGAAGCGGTTGGTTTATTTCTATTCTTCCTATCCATTGCCATAGGAATCCTCATTGCCGGGTGCCTAACCTATTAATGTAAAAAAAGGATATAGAATCTTCTTGCCATAAGGTGAAGATTCTATATCCTTTATCAATAATTACTCGTTACTGTCGTAGTTGAATTGCCATCCAATGCCAAACTTGTCCGTTAAATAGCCATAGCATTTACTCCAGAATGTTTCCTGAAGATCCATCTGTACAGTTCCATCAACCTTAAGCTTCGCAAAGTAGCTTTTCATTTTATCTAGATTCTTACTAGCGATGACAAGACTTATGTTGTTTCCGGAGACGAAAGGCATTCCAGGGAAAGTATCAGAAAACATCACATTCCCTCCGTTAATCTTGAGTTGGGTGTGCATGATTAACTGTTTGGCTTCCTCTGGAAGCTTAGACTCAGGATTCGGTGGTGCATCCCCAAAGGTCATAAATTGTGGCTTTTCCGTTCCGAAAACCTCTACATAAAATTCTACTGCCTCACGACAGTTCCCATTAAAATTAATGTAAATATCAATTGCCATAGGAATCCCCCTTAGTTCTTTTACTATTACTTAATGTTACCCGAAACCAAATTTTTACACATCTTAAAATTTGGAGAACAAAATGAATCCTTGAAAGACCAAGCGGGTCCGCTTGGTCTTAGTAGATCCTCATTATTGAAATCGTTTGGGGAATTGCTTGATAATCCCTTCCGCAAGTGTATCTGCGAAATGGACCATATGGTCTTCCCCTTGATCGAAGGCTAGAATATCAGCATCCCAATCCTTATGAATGCGGGCTACAAGCTGTTTGGTAACGAAGTCTAAATGCTTATGTAACATTTCCTTCAGTACTTTGTCTGACCAGTTAGGATTGGCGCTACTTAGAAACTTCGCCATATCATCCGCATTTTTATACCATTCTTTATTGTATTTTTCTAAATCAGGCTGATTTCCTGTCTTAGCTGCCTCCACTACTTTTCCTCCAATGAGGATGTGTTGTTTTAACAGTTCAGAAAGAGTCTGTGCCGCTTTCTCCCCGTAGTACGGTTTTATTGCATTCCCTATATTCTCCTGGTTCTTCAATAGACGTGCGAGTACCTTATCTTGATCCTCCAGATTAACTAAAGCACTTGTAATATAACTTCTAGTCCAAAGGGTATGATCGATCCAAAGCTTGTGTAAGTGATCCTTCAACTGTACGGCTGAATGGCTTAAGGGCTGTGAATGGGATTGCGTGTGACCATGTGCCGCAACCTGAAGTGGTGAAAAGATAAAAAGAATAGAAATAATCAAAAGCGATACATTCAAAAATCTTTTTTCCATAGACAATTTCTCCTTTATCTTAATTAAAGTTCCATTGTCTATTTTGTATAGTTATCGAATCCTTATTCTTGGCATGATGAGGTTTGTTTAATCAGCCGCAAATCTTCTTTTAATTCTTTCGAATAGCGAAATTCTAATCTTTCGATGGCCAATTGATATCGTTTACATATTTCATTATACTTTCACTTTAAATCATAGTTTGTTCATTCATTTAAGATAGCAGTCTACTCTACGTTCATATTTCTGCTAGCCATAAATTCTCCAACTCCTAGTAAGATTTATCTATCAGACATGATTTATGACAATAGGGAAACCCCTTTGTGGTACTTGCTTACCATTGTGTCTAAATATTCTTTGGCATTTGCTTCATACTTGAACACCATGTCCTTATAAGGAAATTGGTTAACAGAAAGAATAGTATTCATTCTCGTATAATGAAGGGAATGTACGAGATAGACCAGATCGATCAGGTTATGAGCCTGGATCTTATCTATGATATGAAGGATCATAATTTTATCTAAGGGTAATAAATAGCGAAGAGAACGTAAATCAAGCAAAAATACAAAAGGATCACCCTTAAGTTCACTTAATGCATTTTCTAGTTGATTGGCTAATGTTCTCTCATAATCTTCTCGGGTGTAGATCCATACGATTCTGTGATTAGAAGGATCAACATTAATGGAAGGGGCCATGCCTTTCACCTTTCTTTTCTGAAAATCAAAAAAAATCCGCCGAAATACGGAGGATTCTAATCCAAATTTCGGTAACTGGCGAGCATGGTCAGAATGGACTTTAGCCCCTATAGTTTTGCGACACTACTTTTCAGTAGCTGTGCCTTTTTCGATTTTCTATGTAATAATTGCTAATTCCCCTTGATACTATCAGAAAACTAATACTTATGCATTAGGTATATTGTAATGTTTTGTTGAATGAGTTAGGAAAAAGGAACCAACAAGAGGGGTGCCATTAGTGAAATCGATGATCCCGATTGCTCCCATTTTCATATCCCAAACTAGCCAGAAACTCCTGCTGATTCGATGGGTCATAGCCTACTTTGCCAAAATTCCGGAGAGCCAGGTGGTAGCCAAAATTTCGAATGACATTCCACCAGAGCCCGGTTTTAGACTTCCACATTCTCTCCAGTATCGAGGGAATCGAGTAGAATTGGCGAGCTGCCCATTCGGTGCCCATCAGTAATTCTTCTGGTGACATGAGGGCGGGCTGATAGACCACATCCTTCTTTCCATTATATTTAGACCAATCTTTCGTCAAGATCCTTCCTTCTGCATCAAGCCTATGGAATAGGGGAGTATTCGGGAAAGGAATGAGTACACTAATCGTTGCCGAATCAAGGCCAATCTCTCGATAAAAGTCAACAGTTGATCGGAAAATGGTGCGATCATCATGATCAAATCCGAAAACCGTCCCTGCTTGGACAGCCATCCCATAGTAATGGAAGCGATCGATGATTTCTTTATATTTAGAGGCTTGGTTGTGGCTTTTGTTGGCGGATTCGAGGCTTTTTTGAGAGATGGTTTCTAATCCTAAGAACAGTGCCTTACAACCACTCTTCGCAGCTAAATCCATGAACTCATCATCAAACGCCACATCTGCCGTTGCCTGACTCGTCCACCATCTACGATAGGGGGTAATCGCCTTAAACAATTCCTTCGCATAGGCACGATTCGCCCCAATATTATCATCCCAAAAAACAAGCGCACGCCCTGGCATATGGCGTAATTCCTCTACGATGCCCTCGATCGGACGATAGCGCATTTTCCGTTGATACATGGCGGGGATTGTACAATATTCACAAGCAAAAGGACAACCACGGGTGGCGATGGTAACCCCTTTTCCATAGACACGTCCTCTAATGAGATCCCAACGGGGGTGGGGCATTTCTTGAAGATCAGGCAGTTCGCAGGATCTGTATACAGACTGGAGTGTTCCCTTTTCATAATCAGCTAACAACTTTGGCCACACGAGCTCTCCTTCACCAATCACTACGGCATCGGCATGCTGCATAACCTCATCTGGCATTAATGTCGCATGGGGGCCACCAATCACCACGGTAATTCCTCTTTTTCGGTATTCGGAAGCAATCCAATAAGCATGGGGAGCTGCTGCAGTGTTTGCCGTAATTCCGACGATATCTACGTCTTTATTGAAGTTCAGCTTTTGGACGATTTCATCTGTATGACTAACCTCCCAATGACTTGGCGTATACGCTGCTAGAAGTGGCATGGTCAATTGTGGAAAACGAATGATTCGTCGGAATCGCACATACCGTGAAGCATCAGATTCAGCTGTGATTAATTCAACCTTATACTTTTTTGCTTTCATAGTTGGTTCCCTCCCAATAATGACTACCTAGAAATTCTATGTATTTAAAGAAAAAAATTTAAAGATGGGCTACACCTTGTTTCATCCCCCAACGCAGCATGGGCATGAATAAGATGGTTGCCACACTACACACAAGAACAAACTCATTAGTTAGAAGAGGCGTAAACCATTGTGAAACGGGCGATAGAAACAAGACAGAATACATGAGGACAAAATTAGGAAACCATACGAACCGGTGTTGCTCCATAGCTTTTCTAGCATTCACCCCAAATCGGTCTCCCAGCCAAAATCCAACAAAGCCTGGGGCCGTGGAGTAAGTGAACAGCAACAGCCATTTCCATTGTACAAGGAAATCCCAGATACTTACTATTACTGGACGTGGAAAGTAAGCATGTAGGGCAGTAAGAATCAAACCTGAAAGAATGATGATGAAATTCATGGCTTGACACAGGCCGAAAGTAGTGGAGGGGCTCCATAAAGAGGGCTGGCTGTAGTAGGAGGCTACGATCTCTGGATGATCAAGCTGTAGAAGCACCTTCCTCTGGGCATCAGCTTCATCTTCCCCGGCACATATGAATTCTCTCTTTTTTTCATCGATATGGTTACTCCATTCAGCAACAATCTCATGTAATCTTGGATGGTCGGATAAACATACAGCCAATTGTTCTAAATATTGATCTTTATCCATCCCTATGTTCTCCTCAACACTTGGTTCATCATCTGAACGAAAGCGCCCCATTCTTTTGTTTTTTTCTGCAGTACCTCCTGCCCATCAGTAGTAATCTGATAGTATTTGCGGGAGGGACCTTTCTCTTGCTCAACCCAGTAAGAATCAATCAGGCCTTTCTCTTCAAGCTTATGAAGTGCCGGATAGAGAGTGCCTTCCTTAACTTGTAACGCATTCCCACTTTTAAGCTCCATTTCTTTAACCAATTCATATCCATACCTATCTTTTTCATTTAAGAGCTGTAATAGAATCAGAGAGGTACTCCCTTTTATCAATTCTCGATCAAACATGCTTCACACCTACCTAGACATACAAGGTATTAATGATTATACAAAAATTTACAGGCGCTTGCAATAGAGGAGGGGGTATTAGGAAAGTGATCATGTTTTTTGGGGGAAGCATTAATTTTTAGGGCTACTTTTTTAACATTCCATTCATTTTTTCGATCTGTTTTTTTAAATGAGTAGGAGGTGGGGGAGTTGATTTTAGTTAAGTTGAAATACTGTGTTACATTTTCAATCGTGGTAAATGTGCAGCGTCCATCACTCTCCTGAAGTAGACTAAAGACATCCATATTTTTGGAGAACACAACAATCTTCAGCGAAAAAGTATCCATCTTCAGCGATGTTTCAGCGAAAATCACCATAACTTCAGCGATCTTCCGGCGGAAAATGGGGCAACTCGATAGAGTGGGGATTAGCCTACCGCAGCCGCTTTCACTTGTTGGCGAGTCAACTAATTAAAGTAAATATGGCACAAATAATACAGGAAGAATCTCATGAAACCCTCTG
>DATFAS010000100.1:0-4087 GCA_035254305.1 Bacillota bacterium | reverse complement strand
AAACGGAGACCTTTAAGAAAACACAAATAGATCCTTCCTCTCCTCACGTGGAGTTTATGATTGGAAGAGGTAAGTCGAATACTTTCAAGAAATTATTCCCGATCTTCGCCAAAGTAAGAATCTGGATAAATCATACTTTTCGCGGGTTAGGTCCTCGATATTTCAATGCCTATCTCGATGAATTTTGCTATCGTTGGAATAACCTCCTGAAAAACAATGGAATATTTGACCCTCTACTCCATTTGTGTATGAATCGGAGGGCTATTTCCTATGTTTCCTTAACCCGATATTAAAGAATAGGTGTTATTTTTTCTTTTCACGAACGGTAGGAAAAAGATCAGCTTATTCTGAGTGAACGGGATACCACATCAAAGCTGCAAAAAGCTTGCTTGGCTGGCGCACCAAGCCTTTAGGCGCCCCTCCCTATTGGAACGCCTATCCGCCCATTAGAATGTTACAATCGAAGCTTCATTCAGTCTGGATTCTTCCAGCTCACAACCAATTCATCGTCTTGGCTATCTACTTCAATCACTGCCCCATCCCGGATTTCCCCACTAATCATCATACGAGCCATTCTTGTTTCTAGACTTCGCTGTAGATATCGTTTGAGAGGGCGGGCACCAAACTGTGGATCATAGCCGGCATTGGCAATAAATTCTTTAGCCTCTTGCGTTAATTCTAGATGGATCTTTTTATCCGTTAACCGTTCCTCTAGATCCTGAATTAAGATCTCAACCACCTTCACGATTTCCTGCTGCGTCAGGGGTTTAAATAATACCACGTCGTCAATCCGATTGAGAAATTCAGGTCGAACATGCCGCTTAAGCTCTGCCATCACCTGATCACGTGCTTGCTCTTTCAACTGTCCACTTACATCTAGACCATCTAGTAAATAACCAGAACCTAAATTAGATGTCATAATGAT
This sequence comes from Bacillota bacterium, assembly GCA_035254305.1. Classification (GTDB taxonomy): domain Bacteria; phylum Bacillota; class Bacilli; order Aneurinibacillales; family RAOX-1; genus DATFAS01. Next base: position 3,162 of record DATFAS010000100.1, on the reverse strand, counting down.
AATGGTATTTTTGAAATCAATAAGCCGTCCCTGTGAATCCGTAATTCTTCCGTCATCAAGGATCTGTAATAAAATATTGAAGACATCGTAATGAGCTTTTTCAAGTTCATCAAACAATACGACACAATAGGGATTACGTCGAACTGCTTCGGTTAATTGCCCACCCTCTTCATAGCCTACATATCCGGGAGGAGCCCCAATCAACCGAGAAACCGCATGCTTCTCCATATATTCACTCATATCGAATCGGATTAAATGCTCCTCCGAATCAAGCAGAGCTTCAGCCAGGGCTTTGGCTAACTCGGTTTTCCCCACTCCAGTAGGTCCAAGGAAAAGAAACGAACCAATCGGGCGGCGAGGGTCTTTAATCCCTGCTCTGGCACGAATAATCGCATCAGCCACTCCTTGCACAGCTTCCTCCTGACCAATCACCCGCTGATGAAGCACATGATCTAACTTCATGAGCTTTTCTCTCTCACCTTCCATCAGCTTCATGAGAGGGATTCTTGTCCAACGAGAAATAATACGCAGAATTTCTTCTTCTTTTACTTCTTCTCGAAGAAGCACATTCCCCGTCTCTTTTTGTGCCAATCTTGCCTCTTCTTCTTTAAGCTGCCTCTCTAACTCGGGGAGCCGGCCATATTTTAATTCGGCTGCTTTGTTTAAATCATAATTTCGTTCCGCCTGTTCCATCTCCGATTGCAGTCGGTCCCATTCTTCCTTAAGCTTCTGTAAGGAACCAATAGCCTGCTTCTCATTTTCCCACTGTGTTTTTAGGATGAGCTGCTGCTCCTTTTGCTCTTGAAGCTCCTTCTGTAGGGCACCCAGTCGGTCGACACTAGCTGGATCGGTTTCCTTCTTCAGAGCTGCTTCTTCAATTTCAAGCTTCATGACCCTACGTGAGATTTCGTCGAGTTCTCCCGGCATAGAATCAATCTCCGTTCGAATCAAGGCACAAGCTTCATCAATCAAGTCAATCGCCTTATCCGGGAGAAACCGATCCGTAATATAGCGGTCAGAGAGGACGGCTGCTGAAACCAAGGCGCTATCATGAATACGCACCCCATGATAAACCTCGAATCTTTCTTTTAACCCACGCAAGATGGAGATCGTATCCTCCACCGTAGGTTCTTCTATGACAACCGGTTGAAAACGACGTTCTAATGCGGCATCCTTTTCAATATATTTCCGGTATTCATCGAGGGTAGTTGCCCCAATACAATGCAGTTCCCCTCTCGCAAGCATAGGCTTCAAGAGATTCCCAGCATCCACCGACCCTTCTGTTTTCCCAGCCCCTACGATCGTGTGAATCTCATCAATAAATAGGATAATTTCTCCTTGAGCTTTCTTTACCTCCTGTAGTACAGCCTTCAGTCGTTCCTCGAATTCCCCACGGAACTTCGCCCCTGCGATCAATGCACCCATATCTAAAGAAAATACTCTCTTATTCTTTAGCCCAATAGGAACATCGGTACGCACGATCCGCTGCGCCAACCCTTCCACAATAGCCGTCTTCCCTACCCCAGGTTCCCCGATTAATACGGGATTGTTCTTTGTTTTCCTGGATAGAATTTGGATTACCCGGCGGATCTCTGCATCTCTACCGATGACAGGATCAATTCGATTCTCTTTCGCAGCCTTCACCAAGTCAAACCCATATTTCTCTAAAGCTTCATATGTTGCCTCCGGCGAAGCGCTAGTCACTCGTTGATTCCCCCTTACCTCCTGCAAGGCATTCAAGAAACGTTGACGATTCATCTCGTGAGTTTGTAATAATTTCTCAATCTGTAGATTCTTACTCCGTTCTTCTATAATCCCTAAGAAAAGATGTTCAATAGAGATATACTCATCCTGCATTCGTTTTGCTTCCTCTTCAGCCTTAAGGAGCACATCACTGAGTTTTCGGCTCACATACACCTTGCCCATTTCTCTACCAGGACCAGTAACACGTGGCTTTCTCACCACAATCACTTGTAAGTCTTTCATCACATCGCCAACAGCAATCGCCATTTTCTCTAACAATCTAGGCAATAATCCCTCTGGCTGTTCTACTAATGCAAGGAATAAATGATCGGTATCCACCTCTGTGTTTCCATACCGTATGGCGATCGATTCCGCAAGCTGTATAGCCTCCATTGATTTGATCGTAAAACGATTCATATCCATTACGAAACACCTCCATGTTTTCCTTCCTTATAAGTTTAAAGGATTCATTCACTTTAATCCATTACTTCCCAAATCATTCAGTTCCTACTTGATATAAGGAATTAACATAACACCCGAACGATGTATCACATTTAGCATCTCTCTTATCAAGTTTTCCGGAAAATTTATCAACAAGATCAATATGACCAAAATTAAGGCTGTAATCTACACCGAAATGTGGTAAAAATATTAATAGTAACACCATTTCACGGAGGATCATGATGCTTGAATTGCGGTTACAGGATCAACACTTGTTTATGAAAATTTTCGAAGACGCACCAATTGGTATATGTTTAGTCTCACCTGAAGGAAAATTACTAAGAGTAAACCAATCAATCTGTAGCATATTCGGGTACGAGAAAGAGGAGCTAACAGGTTCTACACTCCAAGCCCTCTCCTATCCAGATGATTTAGAGAAAAATATAGAGCTACGACGCAAAGCAATGGCTGGTGAAATTGACAACTATCGAATGGAGAAAAGATATATACATAAAACGGGAAAAGTCATCTGGGGTCTACTCAGTGTCACCGTTGAAAGAGATGATCAAGGAAAGATTGGCTTCTTCATCTCCCAACTCATTGATATTACAGCACAAAAAACAAAGGAAGAGGAATTAAAGCAAACCCAAGAGCTTCATCAGCTTATTTCTGAACATTCACTAGATATCATTTTTCGTATGACCTCTAGTGGGATCGTCACTTATGTATCACCTGTAGTCAATCAACAACTTGGATACACCCCAGAAGAAATTATCGGCGAAAACGGATATAATTACTGGCATCCAACGGATTATCAAAAATGGCCTAATCATAATTTTCATAAAGTCAGAACGATTACTCACCGATTGCGTCATAAAAATGGCGAATATATTTGGTTTGAAACGAGTTCCAAAAAAATCTACAATGATGCTGGAAAAATCCAACACATCGTTGGGATTACCCGAAACATAACGGAAC
>DATFAS010000099.1:0-4939 GCA_035254305.1 Bacillota bacterium | reverse complement strand
TTACGATTCAATCAAAAAGAAATTTGCTTCCTCCTAGTTCTATTTATTTTGTCCACCCTAATAACATGATTTAGAGCACCACAAAAGGAGGAATAGGAATGTATACAACAAGAAAGCGTTACTATCCCTATATTAGCCCCTTGGACCCCTGCCCACCCTTGCGAGTCAAAACATATGAAACCCCACCCCAACTTTACATGGGCTTTCAGCCATACCATTTACCTCAATTCAATCCAGTAGAAGCGTTACGACACGGAACTCTTTGGCCCGCACTTTTTGCTCCCTATACGAACCCTTATGGGGATAAAGGAGAGGAATGTGAATCATGAGTGAACAGATGAAGGGCAATGAAGAGCAGCAGAAGCTCTACTATGAAATGTTAGAAGAAATTCAGGTCGTAGACTTCGTCCTTGTAGAATTAAACCTATATCTTAACACCCACCCTCACGATCATAAGGTGATTAACCAGTATAACGAGTATGTCAAAAAGTCGATGGCCTTAAAGAACAAATTTCAATCCCTATTCGGACCGTTATGCAATATGGGGCATAGCTTTTCTACCTATCCCTGGACCTGGAGTGAATCTCCATGGCCCTGGCAGGTATGACGAAAGGAGAATGATCAAGCGTGTGGATCTATGAAAAGAAGCTACAATACCCAGTCCGTGTCAGTAAATGCGATCCAAATATGGCCAAATTTCTTATCGAACAGTATGGAGGGGCTGACGGTGAATTAGCTGCAGCTCTGCGCTACATGAATCAACGATATACCTTTCCCAATAAAATAATTGGAATCGTTAATGATATTGCAACGGAAGAATTGGGCCATCTAGAAATGATTGCAACGATGGTTTATAAACTAACCAAAGATGCTACAGCAGAACAGATGAAGGCGGCTGGTTTAGGTGAACATTATGCCAATCATGATAAAGCTCTCTTCTACCATAATGCTGCCGGTTCTCCATGGACAGCTACATATATCCAAGCTAAAGGTGATCCGATTGCAGACCTCTATGAAGATATTGCCGCTGAGGAAAAGGCAAGAGCAACCTATCAATGGCTAATTAATATGACCGATGATGTGGATATTAAAGATAGTTTATCTTTCCTTCGAGAAAGGGAAATTGTACACTCACAACGCTTCCGAGAGGCAGTGGAAATCCTTAAAGCCGATCTTGAACAAAAGAAAGTTTATTAATTGTAAAAGCTGCCCCCCATTATTACTGGGGACAGCTTTTACTCATTAGCCAAATATAATCGTTCAAATTCCTCTGGAGGAATCGGTGGACTAAATAGATATCCTTGGGCATGATCACAATTTATACCCATGAGAATCGTTGCCTGCTCCTCACTTTCCACCCCTTCTGCAACAACCGATAAATTTAAACTATTCCCTAGTTGAATAACCGCAGCAATAATTGGCATATCACGCTTCATATCCCTAATAAACGATTGATCAATTTTCAAACAATCGATAGGTAAACTTTTTAGATAACTTAAAGACGAGTAGCCCGTACCAAAATCATCTAGGGATAATTTTATGCCGAGTTTCTTTAATTCATTGCATATTTTAATTGCTTCTTCTATATTCTTTATCAATAAACTTTCTGTGATTTCTAGTTCTAATAAACACGGATCTAGACCTGTCTCTTGAAGAATTTGGCGGACTAGATCGACTAATTCGTTCCGGAATTGGACTCCTGATACATTAACTGAAACGTTTAACTGTTGACCTTTCATTGCCCAGTTTTTCGTTTGTTTACAGGCTTCCCGAAGTACCCACTCACCTAAGGGTATGATTTGCTCTGTTTCTTCAGCAACAGGAATGAATGAGAGAGGCGGGAGTATTCCTCTTTCAGGATGTTGCCAACGTACTAAGGCTTCCATACCAACTATTTTCCTATTGATTAAATCAATCCTTGGTTGATAATAGACGACAAAATCCTCTTGTTCAATCGCTTTAGACAGCTCTTGCTCTATCCATGCCTTTTCCCTATCGTCATTTTGTAATGAATGATGAACCAATTGGCTACTTGCCCTTTTTCTAGATAAAATCCCCATACAAACCGCTACCGTGAAGTTGAGGATCACGATCATGGGTACAATATAGAGAGGCCAACTCTCTTCAAAACCAGCTATTTGAATCATTCTCCTCCATTCCCATAGAACCAAAATAATATTGGAACATAAAGATGAAAGAAACCCTCCTCTTAATCCGAAATAATAGGAAAAGAAGAAGGATGGAACAATAAATAACACCCACCTTAACCGTTCAACTCCTTGGTCACTAAATAAACCTCCGAACAGAAATGGTAGAATATAACTTAAAAAAATAAAAAACCAAATCCCATTCGGTATTCTCCCCAGAACTTTCAGCATCTGTATCCCCCCTTACAAGGGACGACCACATTCTTTCTATCATCCTACTCTTATCATATTTTGGAGAAATACGTTTTGATCTAGTTTTTTACTATAATTAGATGAAAATAGTAATATGCCTGCTATGTCTACAGATCAAAAAGCAAATAAAGAGATTTACGTATGTAAGAAAAGGCATAGAAGGATGGGCCTCATATGCCTTTCTTAAAGCTTATTTTATTCCCTCATTCTTTTGTAGGTTTAAACCAGAAATCAATATAAGGCAATACATATCGATCTAATCCAAATTTACCAGCATTACGTCCGGCAACAAGAATGAAGATGGTAATCACGAGCATCCATGGATTAGAAGAAACCGTACCAGCTAACATAAATGCGGTATTCATAGTCATTCCGAAGAAACCAGCAACTGTTGTTAAACAACCTAATAGTAAGCCTAAACCAACCAGTACTTCTGCCCAAGGAATAATAAAGTTAATTAACCCCACATTAGGCAAAGCAAAGGCTTTCAAGAAGGCATTATAAAGTGGATAAACGATTTGATCATGAGTCACCACCGGTTTATCTATGGCACCTTGCAAAAATTTCGCAGCACTGAAGCCATCCGATAATTTCTCATAACCTGCTGAAATCCACTCATAACCGATATATAGACGTGCTAACAAAAGAAGAATAGACGCATATACGTTTGTTCTTAACCAATTCACAAACATATGATCACCGCCAATTAGGATTTTATGAAGGGCCCCTTATACCAATACTATATTAAAGGGTTACTCCCAATGATCCTTTAATCAACGCACATTCATATAAAGTTCAAACTGAATTTCACAAATTAATGTCGGTTAAACAGTAGCATACCTAGAGTAGCTTTACATCCTTAACTGTAATCACAATTCGATAGCCTGCTGGAAAATCCTGATTTAACTGAACCATCTCATGCAGATTAACAATCGTATTCTGCCCAGAAGTTCCCACAACAGATTTTGGATTAAAGTAATCCATATTGTTTCCCATATTATCCTTTAGAAAACCAATAATATTCTGATTTGAATCAAAGACTTCAATAAAATAATCAAAATGTGGAGTTCGAGTCCCAACTGCCTGATTGGTATAAAGATCGAAGTTTAAATACAATTTATTTTGGCGAGTATCTACTCCAGCCATTTGGATGCGAATAGGATAAGATTCTCCTGAAGAGATATAACTCATCTGCCCATCAATTTCTAATACAGCGTATATGAAAAACGTATTACTTGTCACTGAGGTTCCCGCTTTAAGCCCACTGTCCAAAACCGTCACACTAAAATCAGGAATCGTGGTATCGAAGTCATACACCCCATAGTCATAAGACAATACCAACCTTGCTTTTGTATCAGAATCTCGAATTACAGTACCCACATTTAACCCAGTCGGAGCATTATTTAATTGAATATCTCCATTCCCTAACGAATCAGCAAATACACCATCGGTTAATGTAATATCGATAACAGAACCATTTAATGTATTTTCTTTTAGTGGGTTTGGATTTGTTGTTGCAGAAAGAAGAGTTGGGCCTTCTATAATCGCCGTAATGAACATGGTATTACTGGTTAAATCCGCCCCACCTGTTACAGCTGTTCCTTTCACAGAGATACTGAAATTCATATAACTCGCATCGAAGTCGGTCCCATTAAAAGACAAATTCAACGTTGCCGTCCTTCGGTCTGGATCACTCCGAGTATAGCTTGCAATGGTTAACCCTGGGGGAGCATTGTTTAGCGCGAAATCACTCTTCGTTGCAGTATTTGCAAATTCCTCATTAGTAAGATTAAGTGTTATAGTTGCTCCATTTAAATTCGCTTCGGTTAATGGTGAAGGATTAGGAGAAGCTATTAAACTACCTGACCCTTCTACAATAGCCGTAATATTCATGGTATTACTAACAAGATTTAACCCCTCAGATAAGGCTGTACCTTTTGCTGTGATACTAAAATTTGAAATATCCGTATCAAAATCGGTTCCATCAAAGGCTAATGTCAAGGTAGCTCTATTTATATTACTGGAATCACGAGAATATCCCGTAATAGATAGCCCACCAGGGGGATTATTTAGTATAAAATCATCTTTGGTTGCACCTTCTAAAAACTGTTGGTTATCTAAAGCAAGGATAATGTTAGCCCCATTTAAATTGCTCTCTATTAAAGGTGAAGGATTAGAGGTAGCTGATAACGTTGTATTAATCACTTCTTTAATGGCTTTCACTTGAATATTATTTGTCGTTAATGGCGCACCACTATCTAGTCCTGCCCCTTGAACCGTAAGATTAAAATTAGGGATATCCGTATCAAAGTCAATTCCTGTATAATTTAATGTTACTCTTGCTAATCGATTACTAACTTTTGTAACAGATGCAATAGAAACTCCTGAAGGGGCATTATTTAATGTAACATTTGACACGACACCAGAGTTAAAATCATCTCCCGTTAAACTAAGTAGTATATCATTTCCATTAAGAGCATTCTCAGATAACTGAATGGAATCAGCAGTTAACGTTTTAGTTGTGGATGTAGTGCCTGTAT
>DATFAS010000098.1:0-13697 GCA_035254305.1 Bacillota bacterium | reverse complement strand
CTTTACAGTTTTTAATGATTCTGCATAGGAGAACACATACGGTAATCCTTCATCCTGTAGATTCTTTTGATGATCCGTCTGATCCACCTTTGTTTTTACACCTCGTTTTTCCAATTCTTCAGAAAGTTTCTGATTAACTAGTGAAATATTTGTTTTATCATCCGTAACACCCGGGTTATTTGTTGCAAAGGTCCATGATTCTGTATTATGTGTATTATAAAGATAGACTTCCTGGTTCGAATCTATAGCTACTTTTTTCTGCTCTCCTTCCTTTTCTTTTGTATTCTCTTCCTTTTGCTCCACATCCGTTTTCTGCTGGTTAAGATCAATGGGTGGTGTAGATTCCATTGCTGTTTGATGAACTGAATTTCCAATGGGCACGATGTGTTTTAAATTATACGATCCTAGACCTGGAATCTCACTCGCAAAAAAGGAGGTTAAGTCTGTCGGATTAAGGTTTGTCAATGTTTCAAAAAGATAAAGTGATAATGGCATAGGAGGATCTTCTTGGTCGTAGGCCTTAGATTGTAGATAAGGAATCTCCATTTCTAGTGCTCCAATGATCATTTTGTGGGAAATTTGAGAAACAGCTTGTCTCATCGTTGGTGAAGAAACGGTAATAAAGGAATTTCCAACTAACCATGCAATGGGCAGAATAAACAAGGAACTGCTTAAAGAGAGTAAAATGAAGAGGTGCGGTAATCTCATCTTGTAGATTCTGTTCATAACAGCCACCTTTACTTAAAGCTTTTATTTTAACTTATTCATGTAATGAGAAATTATGAATATAGACTCTCCATTATTTTTAGTATTTTTCAATCCGAATAGGAAAGATAAATGATAAAATAAAAGAAGGATTACTTGAGTTAAGTGTTTAAAGTGGGAGGCGCTGTGGGAGGATGGATAAAAGGATTATCCACGGGAAATTCCACTTAATTTTGTTAAATAAAGGCTACCCTAAGGAAAGGAGCCAAGTAATAAATGAAGCATGAAATAACAAAATGGCTAGGAAAGACACAATTTTTTAAGAGTTGTACAGAAGAGGAATTAAATGAGATCACAAAGCTAATGATTGCAAAGCGAGTAGAGAAAAGAGAAATTCTTTTTTACGAAGGAGAGCCTTGTGAGGTTATCTATTTTATCCATAAAGGGAGAGTAAAAACCTATAAGACCACTGAGGATGGAAGAGAACAAATTGTTAATATCCTTACTGAAGGGGATATGCTTCCACATGTAGGCCTATTCGGCAAAAGCAACTATCCAGCTACTGCTTCCGCACTGGATGATTGTGAGCTCTATCTGATGTATGTTCAGCCTTTCACTCTATTTTTGGCGCATAGCCCAACGATTACTGTCAAGCTCCTACAAGAGTTAGATGGGAAAATTCGTGATTTGCAAGGTCGATTATCGAATATTTTAAGTAGGGATATGACAGAGAAAGTATCGAATGTCTTAATGGATTTAGCAAAGAAAAAAGGAGTGAAAACTGATTTAGGCTTTCGTCTTGATATTGAGCTAACCCACCAAGATATTGCGAATATGGTTGGAACAACTCGTGAAACGGTTAGTCGTATTATTAGTCAACTCAAAAAGGACCATAAAATCCAACTTGACCATAATAGTCTTTTTATTCCTGAGGATCATTTTGAGGATTAGTTTGAAAGAAAAAGAAGCCCTTTCATCTCTAGTAGAGAATGGAAATGGAGCTTCTTTTTCTTTTGGATTCTTTAAGGGGATTTTCTTATCTAATATTTTGAAAGGACGACCCAGTCTTCGATTATTCCAGCGGCTGTCTCATTATGACTTTCTTCTAATTCTTCATCTGATGTATAGAGTGCATCATCATAACACATTTCCATAATATCATTCCATAACGCTAAACTCATAGGTTTCAACCTCCCTTTGTTCATTTGCAAATCAACATTTATATCAAAATATATTCAGCGTTTAGAAGCAAGTTTACCATCCATACAAAAAATACTTTTTTCTTGTTCCTTATTGGTATTTCACACATAGGATAGAGTTGCAAATAAAGCTGGAAAGATGACCTGGGAAATCTGTTTTTTAGTTGATGTATAAACAAAAAGATAAATAGAGGGTCGTACTGTTTATTGAATAGACTTAAAGATAATGAATATCATTATTCGTTAAAAACAGCCGTTATTCGATATTGAGATTCATTATCTGTTGAATGCTTCATTTTTCTTTAATTTTCTCTTGTTTTTATATTTTGTTGGAGATAAGATATAGGGGTCAAATGGATTTCCAAAGGAGGTATTTTATTTGACTGAACATACTCGTGCATTAGCAAATGAAAGACGACTACGGTGGTCTACAATTATTACCTTCATCATGTTTACTGTCCAATTAATTGGAGGCTATCTCACCCATAGCTTGGCTATTGCCTCAGATGCATGGCATTTATTAAGTGATTTATTTTCTCTAATCTTAAGCTTATATGCTGTCAAACAAACGATGAAGCCGGCGGATGAGACCCATACATTTGGTTACCATCGTTTTGGAAGCTTAGCAGCTTTTGTGAATGGTCTTATCTTAATTGGTATTTCCGTATATATTATGGTTCAGGCGACAACTCGTTTCATGCATCCTGTAGAAGTAGAATCTATTGGGATGATCTATCTTTCTGCTATTGGGTTTATTGGGACTTTTCTTATTGTTAAGGTGCTGAAGGCAGGAGAAGATGATATTAACGTAAAAAGCTCTCTTCTCCACTTTCTTGGGGATGTATTTTCCTATTTCGGTATTTTAATTGGCGCAGTGATGATTAAATTCACTGGATGGAATATCGTAGATCCTATTTTGAGCCTTGTGTTTGCCGGGATTATTCTGAAAAATGCTTGGGCAATTACACGAGAAGCGGCATTGATCTTACTTGAAGCAGCTCCAGGGGGAGTAAAGATCGAAACCTTGAAAAAGCGCCTGTTGCAAATCCCTGAGATTGAGAAGATTCTTGATTTGCATATCTGGAGCTTATCTAATGAACATGTTTCCTTAAGTGCACATATTCAAGTGAACAATATGGAGGTAGAACAAAGTAACCAGTTGCTACTCCAAATCAAAACCGTTCTTGCTGAAGAATTTGCGATCTCTCATACAACGATTCAATTCCAAACAAAAGGAGACTATATCAATCGAATCCCATCTTCGAATATTCCTTTCACTCATTAGTCTGTGCTTGAAGCCCTAATAGGTGAGATTTTTTCCTAGGAAGGATTTGGGTTATAATAGATCCATTGCAGAGGAATAGACACAAAAAGAAAAAAGTGGAGGAAAAAATGAATAAGGACTCTCAAACATTCCTTGTTGATCTACTATCAACCCCCTCTCCAAGTGGGCAGGAAATGCAAATCCAGAAGAAATGGATAAAATATGTAACTCCTTATGCTGACGAGATTCGAACAGATATGGCTGGAAATGCCATTGCTATTCTGAATCCGCAAGCGCCTTTTAAGGTTATGATTGCCGGACACTGTGATGAAATTGGATTCATTGTGAATCGGATCGATGAACAGGGCTTTGTTTATGTTGATAAGCTTGGCGGGATTAGCCCTAAGCCAGCTATTGGTATGAAGGTTCAGATTCTGGGTAGTAAAGGTACAATTACTGGGGTGATTGGTGCTAACGCGGAGCATCATGGTGGTGTGAAGGATGGACTGGAAATGTCGGATATCTTTATCGACTGTGGTGCGAAGAGTAGAGTAGAAGTCACACAGTATGTACAGATTGGAGACCTTGCTGTTTATCAACGATCCGTGGAATTTCTAATGAATAACCGCATCAGTGGCCGAGGATTAGATAATCGTACGGGTGCCTTTTTGGCAGCAGAAGTAATCCGTAAACTATCCGATCGCAAGCCTCAAGTAGGTATATATGCGGTAAGTACAGTTAATGAAGAAACCAATATGGGTGGAGCCTATTTCGCTGGTGCAGGAATCCAACCCAATATGGCTGTGGCAGTAGATGTGACATTCGCTACCGATTATCCTGGAGTGGACCCGCGTAAACATGGAGATATCCGTTTGGATGGTGGGCCCGTTCTTGCTAAAGGAGCTCCCATTCACTACAAGGTTAATAATCTCTTAGAAGAAAGCGCGAAGAGGTTAGGGATTTCCCTGCAATATGAGTTAACGCCTAGACGCACGGGGACGGATGCAGATCAAATCCGACTTACCGGTCGTGGGGTTCCGATTGCCCTTGTCTCTCTTCCTTTACGTTATATGCATTCACCTGTTGAGACGGTTAGCCTTAAAGACCTGCAGCAAGAGATTGACTTGCTGGTAGAATTTGCTCTTCACTTAACGGGCAATGAAAATTTAAATCCTTTAGAGGATTAAATAGAAGGAGTGCCTCCATTTCTTGAAGAGGCACTCCTTTATCATGCTTTAGAAACCTAAATCAGCTTAATTCCGCTAATAAATATGAGTGACAAAATCGTATAGCGAAGCACTTTTGTAGGGACTCTAAGAGAGAGTATACTCCCTCCAATCACACCCGGTAGAGACCCTATGAGTAATTGCAGAACAATGTCATAATTAACCGACCCTAAACTAGCATGGGAAAGCCCAGCCGCCCCCGCAAGGATGAAGGCATGTGTGATATCTGTACCAACAATTTCTTTTCCATTGAGCTGATAGAAATACATTAAGGCTAATGCAAAGAGAGAGCCACTTCCAATGGAGGTTAAACCAACGATAAACCCTAGAAGGGCACCAATAAAAATCGTAATTTTCTTCTTTTGGGCAAAATCTTTAGTCTGCCAAGAATTTGGTTGAGGACTATTATGATCTTTTCTACTTTTAAGTAAAGTGGCAATGGGAATCAATATGAGTGCGATGCCTAGGGACTTCTTCACGATTTCATCTGCACCACCAAAATGTTGTTCCACCCAATGAATGAGATGAACAGCAAATACTGCGCTTGGTACACTTCCTATAGCAAAGTAAAGGGCGATGGTCAGGTTTACGGTACGCAGTCTCCAATGCTGGACTGCCCCAACGAATTTAGTAATTGAATTGTAAACCAGATCTGTCCCTACAGCTAAGGTAGGGTTTATTCCCATTAAGATGAGAATAGGTGTGAGAAGTGCAGCGCCGCCTACACCTGTGAGACCAATAAGGAAACCTACAAACAATCCGATACCAATTAAACTGAAATCCATTTTCTAATCCCTCTAATCCCATATCTAAGATAATAAGATAATATGGACGTTTGCCTGTTTAGGTTCGTGAGATGTTGGTAAATGGGCATTTAGTTAGTCCTTATGGTATAAAAGGGCTTGATTCACTTAATGCTACTCATAAATTGATATTTTGGAGGTTATCATGGCTAAACCATCGCCCACACCCCCTGACAACACGGAAGATCGCGTGCTAACGACGGCTGTAGGTAATGCTGAGCTCTTTGCAGATACAACAGATCCAAGGAAACTTCAGGCAAGAACGAACAAGAATAAGCAAGAAAAATAAGGGGCAGAAATGATAATGCCTCTTTTTTCATGCTTTTTGTTAAAGGTCTAATTACAGGAAAAAGTAATAAAATTGTCAAAGAAGCTCTCTTCCATTGAAGGAAATGATTCCCTATACTTATTTTAATGAGAAAAAATTGCACTTGAGCCGCAAGGAAAGGATGATAAGATTGATGGGCAAAAGGATCCGAGTGACGAATAAGGATAGATTAGCACAGATACTCTATTCTGGGATAAGTGAGCAAACCTTAGAGCTAATCGATCAATATAGTCCTTTGCTTCGAACTCATAGTGAAGAAATAGTAGAGAGACTCTATCGTGAGGTCTATGAAGTTCAGAAACTTAGAGAAATTATTGATCAATATAGTACATTAGAACGGTTGAAAGTAACGCAAAAAGGCTATTTTGAACGAATACTACATGCGATCATCGATGACGAATATATTCATCATCGATTTGAGGTAGGTCGTGTTCATTCACGTATTGGCCTTCCTCTAACCTGGTATATAGCATCGTTTTCGAAATATCTCCATATCATTTCCGAGGTGATTATGAGGGAGGTTCGTTCAGTTGATCAGCTGCCCTTAATACTTGCTATGCAATCGATCTTTAACCTTGATTCGCAAATCACCTTGGATTCCTATAGTCAGGTAGAGCTTGATCGTGCTACCAGGCCACTAAGATATGAATTAGAGAAGATTCGGAATGTTATCGGTCTTTCTGATGATGATTTAAATTCCATCCATGAGTTTAGTGGATTTATTAGTTTTCGTGCTAGGAAGATTATTGATCTTTTTATAAATAAAATGCTGCAGCGTTCAGACAATAAATGGAATGTTATCTTTTCTAACGATGAATTGTTTCAAAGTGCATACAATATTCTCGTGCAATTTTTTCAGGATAAAATTTACTTGGATACGGAATCCTACTACCGGATTGTAAGAGATTGGTCACGTTACGTACTGGATGGGGATATTTCAGAGCAAGTTTTTTATACGGGTGGAGAATGCCTAATAGAGGCTATTCGAGAGATATTTCTATCCGAGGAATATGAAAATGATATACATATGAAACGTTATGTTCCTTCGTTTGAACGATTGGTTCGGTTTACTCGGACATTAATTGATGAAATTCTTAAACCCTATTTACTATTAAGAGATTTTCAATTTCTTGATATTTATGCCTATGAGGTAAGTACCATAGATTTTGGAAGACTGACTTGGTTAGAAGATCGGATGAGAAAGCATATAAAAGACCGAGGGAGAACGGAGGAAGTAATAGGCCGACGTTGTTATGAAGTTCTCTATAAGCGAAATTTCCCGTGTAATGATTGTCCGGTATTAAACAAGACGGATCATGCAGCATTGCTTATTGAAGAGCATGATGGAAAGCATTACTACTATAAAGCACGACAACTTCCACAGAATGAGATTTTTAACCTGTCTCGTGCATTGATTGTAGTACAAGACACTACGCAAGAGGGTAAAGTTCTATTTGATACAGTTGAACGTCTCTTGCAGCTAGCAGAGTTTCGTGACGATGATACGGGTCAACATGTTTTTCGGATAGGATTATTGGCGGAAGAGCTAGCAAGATTAGCAGGTTGTGAGGAATCATTCGTGAAGCAAATTGGTATAGCTGCCAAATATCATGATATTGGAAAAGTAGGTATTCCAGATTCTATCTTAAATAAACCAAGTAGACTCACCCCTGAGGAACGAGAATCCATGAAAACTCATACAGATATCGGGCATCAAATATTGGCGAATTTAGAATTGCCGGTTATTCAGATGGCTGCAAAAGTTGCTCAAACTCATCATGAGTGGTGGAATGGGAATGGATATCCTTATGGGCTTAAGGAAGAAGAAATTCCGCTTGAGGGAAGAATTGTAGCCATTGTAGATGTATTTGATGCCCTGCTATCAAAGCGTGCTTATAAGGATGCATTACCACAAGAAACGGTAAAAGAGATTATGCTTGAAGGTAGAGGGACCCAGTTTGATCCTCGTTTAGTGGATTTGTTTCTAAAAATGTGGGATGAGTTTTTGCGGATTCGGCACATATCCTATTGAAGGAAGAGGGAATACTCCTCTTCTTTTCTTTTTTAGCTCGTTTCAAAAACCTGTGATAAAGTGAAAAGAGAAGGGAGCTATCGTTTAAGAAGGGAGCTATTGTTTAAGAATGGATCATCATTTACAAGTATTTGTTGCGGTTGCAAAGCATCAGAATTTCTCTAGAGCAGCAGAAGAATTACATATGACACAGTCTGCGGTTAGTTTAGATATAAAATCATTGGAAAAGCGATATGGAGTAAGACTATTTGAAAGAACGAATAAATATGTAAGATTAACGCCAGCAGGTCGAATTCTTGAGTACCATGCCAGAGAAATTTTAGCCCAATATGATCGGCTAGAAAGGTTGTTAGATGATCTAAAGAATAC
Source organism: Bacillota bacterium (assembly GCA_035254305.1). Classification (GTDB taxonomy): domain Bacteria; phylum Bacillota; class Bacilli; order Aneurinibacillales; family RAOX-1; genus DATFAS01. The sequence continues at coordinate 5,771 of DATFAS010000098.1, read as the reverse complement.
AGCTAAAGGCCCACTCCTAGTGGGGGCAAGCTATACCTTTGGCGAGTATTTATTGCCACGTATTATAGCTGGTTTTACTGTTGATTATCCGGAAGTAATTCCCTCTATAACGATACATAATACTAAACAAATAACAGAGCTTGTCCTAATGGCAGAGATTGATTTAGGAATTGTTGAGGGGGAAGTAGATCACCCTAATCTAGTCGTTCATCCTTTTACAACAGACGAATTAGTCGTGATCGTTCCGGCTAATAGTAAATGGAGAGATCGTACCATAGTGGAGCCGCAGGAACTAGTACAGGAGAACTGGATTATCCGAGAGAAGGGATCAGGAACACGGACTTACACAGACCGTATGTTTTCTTTAACGGGAATCGAACCTAAGAGCATCATGGAATTTGGAAGCTCACAAGTAATAAAGGAATCTGTGGAGGCGGGTCTCGGTATTTCATTTCTATCCGAAAATGTTATTCGTAAAGAATTAAGGTTAGGTACGCTGCAAGCCTTACGAATGGAATCATTTCCGATGTATCGTAACTTTTCTTATGTTACTCATCATTCACAATTCCATACTAAAACCGTTGAATTGTTTCTTAATTATTTGTTATCGCTTTATACGATTGCTGAATAAAGTCTTAGAAATCTATTGTTTCTTAGGCTTTTTACGTGGTGCTATCCAAATTTCCCCTTCCTGTTTTTACAAAAATTCACTTTTTGATAAAAACATGTTTCGGTGCAGTTTGGAGATATTATTTAATGGTTTTTAAAAGAACCATCATTCACTTTATAGGGAGGAAAAACGAATGACTGTTTCAAGTCAAGTAAAACAAGTTGTTGCAGGCCTTAAAGGAGCACAAGCTAGTTTAGAGACCTTTGCTTTGCAAACACAGAACCAACAAGCGAAGCAACTTTATTCTCAGGCTGCACAACAAACACAATCTATCCTAGATACCCTTGAACCCCGTTTACAGCAAATGGAGAAAGAAGAACCACAATACAAGGGGTTCTAAGTGAATGATTTTTTTCAGAAGAGGAGAAACTAAACCTCTTCTTATAAAATGGACCCGTTGAAGCTTTAAAAAGAGCTTCACGGGTTTTTCCAATGAGGTGAATCGACTCATGACCATATCCTCACAGGTAAAGCAAACTTTAGCCAGCCTAAAAAACATAGAGGCATCCTTAACTGCCTTTTCTAACCTCAGTACTCATGAAAAAACAAAACAAGTATTTCAAGAAAATGCGCAAACAGCCCATCATCTAGTGGAAACCATGAAAAATAGAGTAAAAGAACTCGAGATGGAGGAACCACAATATAAAGGTTTGTAATTTCTGGAGGTCCTTATGCACATTGTCATCAGAGCCTTAATCGCACTTATTGTGCTATTCGTGTTGATGCGGATTATCGGAAAAAAACAATTAGCCCAGGTGACTTATTTTGAATACATTGTAGGAATTGTAGTAGGCGATATTGCTGCATTTGTCTCAACAGATATGGAAAATAATTTGGCTCATGGCTATACAAGCCTGTTAGTTTGGACGGTTGTTCCATTTGTTGTGAGTTATCTAACTCTCAAGAGTAAATGGCTACGTGATGTAATTGAGGGAAAAACGACCGTATTAATAAAAAACGGAAAGATCATGGAAGACAATTTAATGAAGGTCCATTTTTCTACCGATGAATTGTTAGCGGAATTACGATTGAAAGATGCCTTTCAGTTAGCTGATGTGGAATTTGCTGCTCTTGAAACAAACGGAAAATTAAGCGTATTGTTAAAGAAGGATGCACAGCCTGCCACTGTTAAGGATCTAAAAGTAAAGGCTGCACCGATGCGAGAATCCCAAGCTGTTATTATGGATGGGGTTGTTATGCTAGAACCTTTAACAACGATTGGACTAAATACACAATGGCTACATGAGGAATTGACGAAGGCTGGTGTCTCCTTAGAAAATGTTTTTTTAGCCCAAATTGATTCGAATGGACAGCTTTATCTAGACTTGTATGATGATCAGGTGAAAGTTTCTCCACCGGTGGATAAACAGCTTGTTCTAGCTTCTCTAAAAAAGTGTCTTGCCGATACAGAACTTTTTGCTCTTGCAACGAACACACCACAAGCAAAACAGATGTATGCTGAAATGGCTACAGAAATTCAAAGGATGATTAAAGAACTAACCCCCTATTTATCTTAAAGCCCCTGAACCGAAAGGATTAGGGGTATTTTTCTTTTTAAGCTTTATTGGTAGTTGGCATCTCTTTTGGGCTATGCATACTATGTAGTAGATGGGTAAGAAGGGTCGATGGGAAATGACTTTGGCTACATGTATGATTTGTCAAAAACCTTTTGAAGTAGAGAAGAATCATGTTACCTATCAAAAGGAAATAAAAATGAAGAGAGGTCACATGATTTGTGCTAAATGTACGGCAAAAATTATTTATGAGAGTAAAAATGTAAGAAAGAACACCGATTAGGTGTTCTTTCTGTTGATTTCTTGCATCAATCGAAGCCTGCTCCGACAATAACAAGAAGGATAAAGAGGACGAGGACAAGTAAGAAAAAGTCTCCGTCAAACAATCCACCTGCAAAGCTGCTCATGATTTTCTCTCCTTTCCTAAAGGTCTAGTTTAGACTATGGAGAATACCTTAGTTCGGGAAGGGCGTATGTACTAAAAAAGGAAAAATAGGTAATCAGCCTACTCGTATTTCAACTACGCCCAAATTATCAGACATAGACAGACATACAATCAAAGTTACTATGGAAATCCATAATATGAAGTAGCTTATCTGAAAGGAGGGTGTGATAATGAGCTATTATGCTGGTGGTTTTTGTGGCGACAATTTTGTTATTGTGTTAGTTCTGTTTATTCTCCTCGTTATTGTTGGAGCAGGATTTAATTAATGGGTGAAAGGCATCCTTGAATTCCTCTGAAAATTGCAAACTCATGGTAAACCTCCAAAATAGAGCGGGCTTTGTAGGGAATGATTGATGTTCCCTATTTTTTTCTTTTTCCAAAAAGAAAAAACCCACAAGGGGTTTTTTCGGCAAAATAAAATGGAAGAATTTTATTGGTATCTAAATCCACCATCTTGAGCAATATCTTGTCTTACTTGTTGTGGATTTGTACCAGCAAATCCTTGAGAGATCATAGATCCTCCTGCATTCCCCATCATTGTCATAGCACCACTGGACAAGCCATATCCATATCCCGTTTCACGGGCGATATCCTGGCGAACTTGTTGTGGGTTTGTACCAGCAAACCCTGGGGAGAGCATGGAACTTGCACTACCCAAGCCAACTTGTTGAATAGGCTGTGCAACGGCTCCCTGATATCCATAATCTTGCGAAATGTCTTGGCGAACCTGCTGTGGATTCGTACCAGCAAATCCAGGAGAGAACATGGCACCTGCGCCACCAAAACCTGCTTGGTTATAGGCTTGAACACCTACCCCTTGTTGGTACCTAAGATCTTGAGCAATATCTTGGCGAACTTGCTGCGGATTTGTTCCAGCAAAACCAGGGGAAAACACGGATTGAGCTCCAGTAAATCCTTGTTGCTGTACCCCTTGCCATGTACCTCCTTGAATGTCCTGGCTGATATCTTGACGCACTTGCTGTGGATTCGTACCAGCAAATCCAGGAGAGAACATAGAACCTGCTCCACCAAAGGCTGCTGCTTGGTTATAGGATGGAACTCCTGTACCTTGGTATCCAATGTCTTGAGCAATACTCTGTCTCACTGTTTGCGCATTGGTTCCCGCAAATCCTGGAGTAAACATTGCACTAGGTCCAGCGAACCCTCCTGTGTACATAGTCTGCGGTGCAATGTATCCAAGATTATTTTGGGCTGCCCAACTACCTTGGCGAAATCCCCCATCTTGAGCAATATCTTGTCTGACTTGCTGAGGGTTAGTTCCAGAGAACATATTCATCATTATGTATACCTCCTATTAATGGATTTTTAGGTATTACATTGGTAGTGTTTTACATTGCTCCTTTAAATATGCATAAAACAATCAATATTTTTATGTGAAAAAGTTAAATGGGTAATGGCTGTGGGATTGTTGACAATGGTTACGATTATGTTATTCTTCTTTCTGTGCATGAATTGATTTTAAGGGGAGTGAAAATAGATAATGAATGGGAACACAGATCAAGATCGACGAACGGGGATATGGTATGCAATAGGAGCCTATGCCACATGGGGAATATTACCACTGTACTGGCATACTCTTGAGGAGATTCCTGCTTTAGAAATACTCGCACACAGAATATGGTGGTCTTTTCTTTCAGTTGCTCTCATCCTACTCTTTATGAATCGTTGGAGCTTGTTAAAACAGGCTTTTCAAGATAAAAAAAGTAGAAATGCGATCTTTCTTGCCTCTGTTTTAATCACCTTGAATTGGTTTACATATATCTGGGCGGTTAATGCAGGGCATGTCATTGATGCAAGTTTAGGTTATTATATCAATCCATTATTTAGTATTTTACTGGGTGTTTTTTTTCTTAAAGAAAGGTTGAATTTTTGGCAGGTTGTTTCCTTATTAATGGCAGCTATCGGGGTATGCTTGATCACGGTACAATATGGAAAAATCCCTTGGGTTGCTTTTTTGCTTACAGTTACCTTTGGACTATATGGCTTAGCCAAAAAACTCATTCGTGTAGATTCTATGGTTGGGTTGACATTAGAGACGACTATGATGATGCCTTTAGCTCTTATTTATATCTTATATGTACAAGCAAGAGGGATTGGTTCTCTTGGGGCCATTTCTTTCTCTACATTGGCCTTATTAATGGGAACAGGAATCGTAACCGTGTTTCCTTTATTTTGGTTTGCACAGGGTGCAAAGAGAGTTTCACTTTCAACGATCGGATTTATTCAATACCTTTCCCCAACCATAAGCCTGCTTCTAGGAATATTTGTTTTTAAAGAGGCGTTTACATGGGCGAATATGGTTTGCTTTGGATTCATTTGGGTTGCCTTACTTATTTTTTCATTATCACATACACCGTTTATGAAAGAATTCCAACCAAAATTTTTTAAGAAAAGCCATTCAGTTCGTGTTGGTGACTGTCAACAGAACCACAGACATAGTTGATCGTGGTCTAAAATCCTACTTTTGACCTGTTATCTGGCTGGGACAATCATGTTATTCTCTTCTTAGAAAGACATTGCTTTCATGTCAAAGTAATAACTTCCAACAAGATGATTTTGTTTGATTAACCGGAACAAAAACTGCAGCTTAGGAGAGAAGAACATGAGAAAAACGTTTTGGTTAGGGTCAATCTTGGCTGTTTCACTGATGTCTAGTGGTGTTGTACTTGCTGATAGTTCATTGGACACTTATACGATCCATTCAGGTGATACGTTATGGCAAATATCTCAACGCTATGCAGTCAGTTTATCAAGTCTAATCAGTGTCAATCCACAACTAAAGGATGCTAATCAGTTACAATCTGGTGATACCATCTACCTACCAGCAGGACACAAGATCGTAACAAATGATACGATAAGTGCTAGTGGAACAGTAACTACGACGAACACAGATTTATCCACTAGTGTAGCAACAACATCCCAAAACACGGGAACAAGTGTGGGAACAAGTATTCCGACAACTACATCTGCTAATCAACAGTATACAGTTGTATCTGGTGATACATTAAAGAGTATTGCACAGAAACTTGGGGTGACTCTAAGCAGCCTGGTTTCTGCCAATCCACAAATATCAAATTTTGATCAGCTGTCCATTGGAATGAAAATTAATATCCCTTCCACG
>DATFAS010000097.1:0-45974 GCA_035254305.1 Bacillota bacterium | reverse complement strand
AACGAGAAACGGAAGTAAAGACAACCAACCTTTCATAGCAATAAGCCCCCTCTTCCTTTTAGGATTAATATGAATAGGTGTCCTCTCGCTTATACATCACAGCTTTTCTTAAAGTTCAAAGGAAGCGCCATCCAAGAGCTTAATTTCCTTTTTCTCCCTTAAGTCATTCATCAGCTTTTTTAATGCAAGATCTTTGTTTTTCGCCTCGATCATAACATCTAGTTGGTCTGTATGTTCACTAGCAGCGAGAAGGAAAGGGAGCAGATCTGCTAACTCCACATGATCCGCATGTGCCCGATATGAAGCGGAAGAATCCGTCCCCCTAGGGCTAGAAATATGAATTTTAGGTGGAAGAGGAGTATCCTTCCAGGTGGAAAAAATAGCGGGCAGCAAAGAGATTAAATCGTCATTTTCGTGATTGCATCTATGATGATGGACATCTAGGACCATAGGGACGTTTAGTTGCTGACAGGCATAAAGTGTTTCACTAGCAGTGAAGGTTTTATCGTCATTTTCGAAGGTGATCCTACACTGAATTTCCTCTGGGACAAGGCGCCAAGATCTGATAAGACGTTCTAGAGATTGTTTTTTATCCTTATAGGCTCCACCCATATGTATGTTGAATTTCATAGAATCATCTAGCCCCATAGCTAAGCTTTGCTTTAAGTGATAGTGTAGGTCTTTGATTGATTTTTCTAAGATATCAGGGCTTGGACTATTCAAATTTACAAAGTGATCAGGGTGAAAACTAACACGCATCTTATTTGTCTTAACAAACTCGCCAATTTGCTTAAACTCTTCAGCAAGATCGATCGCATATTCCCAGTTATCTGCTGCATGGTGTGTAGCAAGTGGGATTAATTTTGAAGTTAAACGGTAAAGAAAAATATCTTCTCCTTTGTTATATTTTAGAAGACGGAGTTGATTCTTAAGATTTTCTAGAGAAAGCAGTCTCAGCCTTGAAATGCGATGGGAAGGATCAATCTTTTGTAGATTGCTCCAAGTTATCGTTTTGTTTGGTGAGCTATTTTTTAATTCCATAGAGATTGCTACATAGCCTAAGCGTACAAACAGATGAACCCCTCCTCATTGATTGCTTAAGGTTATTATTACCCAAATTTCAAGATTCCCACTAAAAAGAACTTGATTGGGTTATTATTTGTCCATGGTTTGCTAACGATGTCCCGATGGAATTATAATTAAAAAAGGAAAATCTAGTTAGTTTCGTTATAGATAGGAAGGAGTAAGTGATGAGAGAACTTCTGTCCCTTCAGTTAAAGCTCATACCTGATATGCTCGAATTAATGCAAAGAAGGTTAAATATACTAAGAAATATCTATCTACAACAACCTATTGGACGAAGAAGTTTGGCAGCGGTTCTGAATACGACCGAAAGGATTCTTAGGGGAGAAGTGGATTTCCTTAAAGACCAAGGCCTTGTTTATGTGGAAAGTGTAGGGATGTTTCTGACAGATTCCGGATTGGAGATCTTAAACACTCTAGAAGATGTAATAAAAGAGGTTTATGGCTTATCTGATTTAGAATCTGAACTGCAAAGAATTCTTAGTGTTAAGCGCGTTATTGTTGTTCCTGGAAAATCAGAGGATCCTGAGTTAAGTAAATTAGAAATGGGAAGATCAGCGGGGCAGTACTTAATGTCGATTGTCCGCGACAACGATATTGTGGCTGTAACAGGAGGCTCTACAATTGCTGCAATGGCAGAAATGCTAAGTGGTGGGCATCGTTTTCCTAATTTAATGTTTGTTCCCGCAAGGGGAGGATTAGGTGAGAACGCGGAGCTTCAAGCAAACCACATTGCGGCTACTTGCGCTAAGAAAGTGGGAGCACAGTATCGTATGTTACATATCTCAGATCATTTAGGGGGAAGTGCCTATCAAACCTTGCAGCAAGATCCCTATATGCGAGAGATTTTAAATCAGATCCGATCTGCTCAAGTTGTGGTTCACGGGATTGGTCGTGCCGTTGAAATGTCTGTGAGAAGGAATGCATCAAGTGAACTACTGAAGAAACTAGAAAAAGAAAAAGCAGTTGGAGAAGCATTTGGTTATTACTTTGATCGTAATGGTCATATTATACACCGAATGGAAACAATGGGACTCCAGCTTGAGGACGTACGAGAAGCCAGGCATGTAATTGGAATTGCCGGTGGGGCACATAAGGCAGAGGCCATCTATGCTCTGTCTAGGGTTGGCTTCTTGCATGTATTAGTAATAGATGAATCAGCAGCACAAGAGGTGCTTAGGCTTGAAAAATCTTTTTGAATAGTTTTTATCATGGTATTGTTGTGATTTTATACAGGTTTGAGTTAAAATAGATGTAGTTGGACATAAAATGTATCATAGGGACTATATATGTCCAATTAAGAGGAGTCAACCGAATGACAAAGAAATTTTACTTTGGAATCGACCTTGGAGGTACCTCAATTAAAATGGGTGTAATCTCTGTTGAAGGAAAGCTCCTCCTAGAGAGGGAACAACCCACACCAAAGGGGCCTTATCTTGATGTATTGCATGTCTTTAAGAGAATGATGCACCAACTCCTTGACGGCTCATCGATTAGTAACGATGAGATTATGGGAGTGGGAGTTGGTGTTCCTGCGCTATTAGATGTTGAAAGCGGTTATGTACACGAAATTGTGAATTTAGGATGGAAGGATGTTCCACTACAGAGAGAATTAGAGAATTTATTTAACCTTCCTTGCTTTATTGATAATGATGCCAATACAGCTGCCTTGGGTGAGATGTGGCAGGGTGCAGGGCGTAACGCCAAACAATTGATTTGTATTACCGTAGGTACTGGTATTGGTGGGGGGTTAATTCTGAACGGGGATATCTATCATGGAGCCATTGGAATGGCTGGTGAGATTGGACATATGTGTGTAGCAACCGATAAGGGACGACTATGTAACTGTGGCCAGTCAGGCTGTTTAGAAACAGAAGCTTCGGCAACGGCTATTATTCATTACGGAAAACAAGCCATCCTAGAGGGAAAGCTGCAGCATCCAGATCCAGAGCATTTAACGGCAAAGGATGTCATAGACGCTGCAAGGACAGGGAATATCGAATGTAATCGAATCATTCAACAGGTTAGTTATTATCTTGCCTTAGCGTTGGCACAGGCGGCAGCAATACTCAATCCAGAGAAAATAATAATTGGTGGCGGTGTTTCGAATGCCGGGCAATTCTTTATTCAGCCGATTCGTCATTATTTTGAACAATTTGCTCTTAAGAAGATTCGAGAAAATGTTCGAATTGTACCCGCAGAATTAGGTAATAAGGCTGGGATGATTGGGGCAGCTTGGTTAGTTCACAACCATTGTAGGCAGATTGGAGGAATATAAAATGAAGAAGATTGCTGTATTAACTAGTGGAGGGGATGCCCCTGGGATGAATGCTGCGATTCGCGCAGTCGTCCGAAGAGGGATTTTTAAAGGGATTGATGTATTTGGTGTGATGCATGGATATGAGGGCCTCATGAATGGGGACTTTATAGCTATGGATCTAGGAAGTGTTGGCGATATTATTCACCGTGGGGGAACAATCCTCCGAAGTGCACGTTCTGAACGATTTAAATCAGATGAAGGAAGACAGTTGGCATTAACAAAGCTTAAAGAAGCTGGTATCGAAGGGTTAGTTGTCATTGGCGGTGATGGTTCCTTTAGGGGGGCTACTAAGCTAACAGAAGCCGGATTCCCAACGATTGGGATTCCCGGAACAATCGACAATGATATTGCAGGAACCGATTATACCATTGGATTTGATACAGCTGTTAATACCGTTATTCATGCGATTGATAAAATAAGAGATACCGCTTCCTCCCATGAAAGAACGTATGTTATTGAGGTAATGGGAAGAGATGCAGGGGATATTGCCTTGTGGTCCGGACTCTGCATTGGAGCTGAATCCATTATTATTCCGGAAGCAGCTTGTGATATGGATGATGTAATTGAACGCTTGGAACAAGGAAATAAGCGGGGTAAAAAACATAGTATAATTGTAGTTGCAGAAGGTGTTGCTCGGGGCCATGATTTTGCCCAAACTATCGTGGATCGTACGGGATTAGAAACTAGAGTAACTGTTCTTGGCCATCTACAACGGGGAGGATCTCCTACTGCCTACGATCGTATGCTTAGCAGTCAGATGGGAGCACGGGCTGTTGATTTGTTGATTGAGGGAGAAAAAGGTGTTATGGTTGGAATTAAGAATGGGAAACTAATCCATTTACCTTTTGCGGAAGCAGCGAAGGACAAGCATCAGATTGATATGGGAGTATATCATTTAGCGAGAAGTTTATCTATCTAGAGAGTGGGTGAGTGGGATGAGAAACACGAAGATTATTTGTACAATTGGACCAGCAAGTGAGAAGCCTGAAGTGCTTAAGAAGCTTATTTTAGCCGGTATGAATGTGGCTCGATTGAATTTTTCCCATGGCTCCCATGAAGAACATCAAATTCGTATTGATACGATTCGGGCGTGTGCCAAGGAGTTAAACCGAAATATTGCCATTATGCTAGATACGAAGGGACCTGAGATTCGAACAGGGATTCTTAAAGAAGGTCAGGTCACCTTGAAAACAGGAGAACCGTTTATCCTAACCTCAGAAGAAATAGAAGGCTCGGAACAAAAGGTAAGTGTTACTTATGAGCAATTTGCTCGTGACTTACATATTGGTGCTAAGATCCTTATTGATGATGGTTTGATTGAACTAAAGGTTGAAGAAATCCATGGACAAGAAGTTCATTGCCGGATTATCGATGGTGGATTACTGAAAAACCGTAAAGGGGTCAATCTTCCGAAAATCAAGGTGAATTTACCAGCTATTACTGAAAAAGATATCTCAGATATCAAGTTCGGAATTCGTAATAAGGTTGATTTTATTGCTGCTTCCTTTGTCCGTAAGGCATCGGATGTACTAAATATTCGCCAAATCCTTGAAGAGCATGGGGCAAATATTGAGATTATCGCTAAAATAGAAAATGAAGAAGGTGTCAAGAATGCCGAAGAAATTCTAGGCGTTGTTGACGGTCTGATGGTAGCAAGAGGTGACTTAGGTGTAGAAATTCCAGCAGAGGAAGTACCTCTTGTGCAGAAGCGATTGATCGCCTTGTGTAATGGTGTGGGTAAACCTGTTATAACAGCAACACAGATGCTTGATTCCATGCAGGGGAATCCACGTCCAACTCGTGCTGAAGCTAGTGATGTGGCGAATGCTATTTTCGACGGAACCGATGCGATTATGCTCTCGGGAGAAACGGCTGCAGGAAAATTTCCAGTTGAGTCAGTGGAAACCATGGCTCGAATTGCTTGTAAGGCTGAATCATCCCCAATGTATGCGGAACGGGTAAATAGGATCACCCATACAGGAAAGGCAACGATCACTGATGCCATGGGACGAGCAGTTACGGAGACTGCTTTCACACTGAATGCGGCTGCGATTCTAACACCAACAGAAAGTGGCTACACCGCTAAGGTGGTGTCTAAATATCGCCCTGCTTGTCCGATTGTGGCTGTAACCCCTCATGAAGATGTTGTTAATAAGCTTGCCTTAGTATGGGGAGTGTATCCGATTCTTTCCGAAAGTCCGGATAATACGGACGAGATGATGGAACGTGCGATTCAGGCTGCAGTCCAGGATAAAATTGTAAGCCGCGGTGATTTAATCATCATTACAGCTGGGGTGCCTGTGCGAGAGCCTGGAACAACGAATATGATGAAGGTACATGTTGTAGGACGAGTTGTTGCACGAGGCCGAGGGATTGGAGATGTGTCTGCTACAGGTAGAGTTGTTGTCGTAGGGTCCAAAGGATGGGAAGACAGAGTAACGGAAAATTCTGTACTTGTAGCCAAGGCTACGAATAAAGAGCATAATCCTTATATTGAAAAGGCGGCAGCTCTGATCACTGAAGAAGGTGGAGTAACTTCTCATGGTGCTATTGTTGGGTTAAATCTAGGAAAGCCCGTCATGATTGGAGTTGAGGAGGCTACGACAATTCTTACTGAAGGTGAGGAAATAACGGTTGATCCTCATCAAGGTCGTATCTATAATGGATTTGCTAAAGTACTTTAGTATAAAAGATAAGAAGTCGATTGGATCGGCTTCTTTTTTCTATTTAGGGGTTTTTTGGTATATTTAAACTTAAAGATTAGCAATGAAAAGGATGTTAGCCATGATCATAGGCACTGGGATCGATATTGTAGATAAAACAAGAATTCAAATGATGATAGAAAAGCATGGAGAACGCTTTGTTCGAAGAATTTTGACAGAATCAGAGATTACTCTGGTCCCGTTAGGAGGACGAAAATCTGAATTTATTGCTGGGCGTTTTGCTGCTAAAGAAGCCTTTGCAAAGGCAACGGGCTTCGGCTTTGGGGAACGATTGAGCTTTCAAGATATCGAATTAACTCGTGATTCCTATGGAAAGCCCTATTTGAAAATCCGAGAGGATTGGACTCAGGTCCATTATCCAGATCAGGAAATTCACTTTCATGTCTCCATTAGCCATGAGAAAAAATACGCGATTGCCCAAGTGATTATAGAAGGCTAGTCTGCATATTTGGACAGGTAGGTTCATAGATATATAACGCGGGATTAGGAGGGAACACAAGTGTATTTGGTGAACGCGCAGCAAATGCGAGAGATGGACCGCTTCGCCATGGAGAAAGTCGGTATTCCGAGTATTGTCCTAATGGAAGCAGCTGGGTTGCAGGTCGTAAATGAAGTGGTACGCAGATGGTCACCATGCAAGGTGCTTGTCCTTGCAGGACGTGGAAACAATGGTGGGGATGCTTTTGTCGTTGCGAGGCATTTGGCAAGCAGGGGATTTGAGGTGAAAACCTGGTTTATCGGCCCAGTAGAACGTATGACTACAGATTGCCGGGTTACGTTTAACGCATACATAAATAGCAAGTATTCATACGAAGAGTTAAACGAGGAGAATTGGAGTCAATTTACAACAGACGTTAAAGAAGCAGGACTCTTCATTGATGGGCTTCTAGGTACGGGAGTAAACCGACCGATCCAAGATTTCATAGGAAAAGTCATTGGGCTGATAAACGAACAAAGAAAGGGAAGCCTCATTTCAATTGATATTCCTTCTGGAGTGAATGCCGACACCGGAGAAGTATATGCAAATGTGATTGTTGCTGATTTAACCATTACATTTGCCTATCCTAAGTGGGGACAATACCTTTTTCCAGGTGCTGCTTGCTGCGGGGAGATTCTGGTTAAGGATATATCCATTCCATCATGGGTATCTGATCATTTCGGGCTGTCAGCTGAATTATTGCAAGCCGATCAAGTGGCACGATGGCTTCCTGTTAGAAACCGCCATTCTCATAAGGGAACGTATGGACATGTGCTCATCATTGGTGGATCTGAGGAATATGTAGGTGCTCCGGCATTAGCGGCTATGGGTGCCATTCGTTCGGGAAGTGGCTTGACAACGATTGCTCTACCCCATGTGATACAACCAATGGTAGCGAATCGTGTGATGGAGGCTGTATTTTGGCCTTGGCCATGTGAGAATGGAGCATTTGCAAAGGGAAGCTGGAGTAAGCTTGCTGACCGAGCTGGACAATACGATTTCACAGTTGTAGGCCCTGGTTTGGGACAATTGCCTGGATGTGAATGGCTTACCAAGATCATCCATCATACGACTGGACCTATCCTTCTTGATGCTGACGCATTGAACCTACTAGCGAAGGATATAAGTATTCTTCGTGGAAGAAAACAGGTTGTTGTAACCCCACATCCTGGGGAAATGGGAAGACTTTTGGGTATCTCTACTGCTGTTGTGGAACAAAATCGTCCACAGATTGCAAGGGATTTTGCTATGGAGAACCAAGTGTATGTGGTACTTAAGGGCACCTATCCTATTATCGCAACACCTGAGGGGAAATTGTTTGTCAGCTCTCGAGGCGCTACCTCTCTTGCCAAAGGTGGATCGGGAGATGTTCTCTCGGGAATGATTGGCGCGATGGTTAATCAAACGGGTAGCATGGAACATGGGATTCTTCTAGCTGTTTATATTCACGGAATATCGGGTGAACTCATGGACGAATACAATGGTACCGCATCAGATCTTACGCTAGGGATTGGAAGAGCAATCCGTTCTCTTGCAGAGGCTTAAAGTAAGCCAAATCGCTTTAATGAACCCAAAAGGGGAACCCTCCTTTGTCAAATCATGGGCGAAGGGGATGAAATTCATGAAACGAAAGGTAAGCTGGTTACTCGTACTAGCTGTTATGTTCCTGATTGTTGGGTGTGGCCCCAAGGGTGTAGACGATATTGTTAATGATTTAAATAGTCGATTAACTAAGATGTCAGGCTATAAGATGAATGCCCTGCTAACACTGCAAACAGGAAAGGATCCACAATCCTATAATGTAGAGGTTTGGCATAATAAACCTGATTTTTACCGTGTTGCGCTAACCTCGAAGGAAAGAGAGATTACCCAAATTATTCTTCGTAATGATGAAGGGGTTTTTGTACTCACTCCACATTTGAACAAAAGCTTTCGTTTCCAAAGTGGTTGGCCTGAAAACCACGGTCAAATCTATTTATATGAATCTTTAATTAAGAGTATCGTTGAGGATAAATCACGGGCCTTTGCACAAGAAGGTGACAAATACGTATTCGAGGTAAAAGCAGATTATCAGAATCGTTCTTTAACCTCTCAAAAAATTGTGCTTAGTCAAGATCTATCTCCTGTGCGAGTGGAGGTAATGGATTCGAATAAAAATGTTATGGTTGCTGCTGATTTCAAGAATTTTGAAGTAGATAGCAAATTTGACAACGACTCTTTCAATAAAGATCGAAACATGCAAACCAGTATGATTCAGTCTGATATTCCGACAATGGCTGATGCACAAAAGAAAGATCAACCAAAGGGAAGCTTTGGTGTCATCGAACCGACCTATCTCCCTAAGGGTGTTGCCTATGCAGGTGTGCAGAAGTTGAAAGGTGAGGAAAATCCACAGCTTGTTCTTAAGTATAAGGGTACTTATAATTTCACTATAATTGAGGAACGGCCTAAAGCTTCCACCGTTAGCTTTCCAAGTGGTGAAATCATCGATCTAGGTAGGACGGTTGGTATCCTTACCGGTGAACAAAAGAAAAGCCTAACCTGGAACTATAACGGTGTGGAATATTTACTAACAGGAGACCTTCCAGAAAATGAGATGGCTAATGTGGCAAAATCAACACTGGGTTCCGTTGGAAAATAAGGGAGAAGTAAATGATCAACCGATAGGAAGGGATTAAACCAATAGGTGGGCTGGCTCCACTTGTTGGTTTTTATTTTTAAGGATATAAATAGTAGGCCGAAAAGTAAAGATGCATTGTATTGAAACGATAATGGAAATATGCTAATATTTGTACTATAAAATTCATTGCCGAAGTGGTGGAATTGGCAGACGCGCACGACTCAAAATCGTGTTCCGTGAGGAATGTCGGTTCGAGTCCGACCTTCGGCACCAAACATAATTGCGAGCACTCCTGTCTTTGGGGTGTTTTTTATTTCTTGTAGGTAGAATCGGGTGAGGGGTAGAATAGTTGGAGAATCTTCAATAATCAAAGGCTTGATAGACACGAAGTCAAAGAAAAGGTGATGGACGTGGGGGAACAATATTATCGCCATACATGGGTAGAGGTTGATTTGGATGCGATCACACATAATGTGATGGAATTTCGCCGTCATCTATCTTCCGCAACTCAAATTATGGCCGTAGTAAAAGCAGATGGGTATGGTCACGGGGCTGTGCCGGTTGCAAAGGCTGCATTAGATGCAGGAGCAACGTACTTAGGAATAGCGCTTTTGGATGAAGCAATTCAACTGCGCGAAGCGGGTATTGAGGCACCAATCCTGATTCTTGGCTATACGCCTCCGGAATTCGTGGAAACCGCGATTCAATACAATATTACGATGGCGGTATATCACGAAGATCTTATTAGTCATATTGACAAGTCTGCTGCTAAATTAGGCAAGAAAGCTAAAATCCACTTAAAAGTCGATACTGGAATGGGACGAATCGGGGTTCGCAGTAAAGAAGAACTGGATGTATTGGTGGCACGGGCCTATCAATGTAGATCCGTTTACTTAGAGGGTGTTTTTACTCATTTTTCTTGTGCTGATGACGAAGATACGGAATATACAGCAAAGCAACATCATAATTTTATAAAGGCGGTTCAATCCTACGATATTCCAATTATTCATTGTAGTAATAGTGCTGCTGGGATCTTATACCCTGAGTGGGGTTATAACATGATGCGCTTAGGAATAAGCTTATATGGACAATATCCTTCAGAGTACACAATGAATAAAAGGATTGTGTTAAAGCCTGCGTTTTCGTTAAAATCCAAGATTTCCCATCTTAAATCAGTCCCTGCTGGAACGGCAATTAGTTATGGGGCAACCTATGTGACTCAGGAAGAATCACGTATCGCATCTGTGCCGATTGGTTATGCAGATGGATTTTCAAGGTCACTTTCCAATAGGGGGTATGCGATTGTAGGAGGAAAAAGAGTACCGATCATTGGCCGTGTGTGTATGGATCAGTTGATGCTAGATGTAACGAATATTGCAGATTGCGGTATAGGCGATGAGGTTGTATTTATAGGTGAACAAATAGAGGAATCTATTAGCGTAGATGATATGGCAAACTTGCTTCAAACGATTAATTACGAAGTAACTTGCATGATCGATAAGCGGGTACCTAGAGTCTATGTGAAGTCGGGAGAAGTCGTAATGACCAAAAATTTTCTAACTTGAAATCTCCCTTACATCCCTTGTAGGCCTCTATATAAAATGGTACAATCATTGAGTATAATGCGCCGGGGGGACTTTTGCCTCTTGTACTATATTTCCTGCTAGTAGGCAGAAGGATTTCCGAACAACACATAAGAATACTATACCATGTTGAAATATTGATATAAGTTGGGTATATGACGGTATAAATATACCGGTATTTCGACATAATGGTATTATTAGTACGCGTTTTATGCAGATCATAAGTTGTAAGTGTCGTTGGAGGTGCGTTTGTCTTGTCTAAGATGGATACGAAGCGTATCATGATCAGCTTGCCGCATCATTTGCTAGAAGAGGTGGATGGTGTAGTGGAAAAAGAACAATCTAACCGAAGCGAATTTATCAGACAAGCGATGAAACTCTATCTTAGAGAGAGAAAGAAGCGCCATATTCGTGAAACCATGCAGAAGGGCTATATGGAAATGGCGAACATCAATCTGGGCATGGCTTCTGAGGCTTTTCAAGCAGAAGAAGAGGCAAATCATACCTTAGGCCGCTTAGTTAGCGGGGTGTAGACGTGTGATTGTTAAGCGTGGCGATGTCTATTTCGCGGACCTTTCACCTGTTGTAGGCTCTGAACAGGGCGGCGTTCGTCCTGTGCTTATCATCCAAAATGATATTGGAAATCGGTTCAGCCCGACGGTCATCGTCGCAGCAATAACAGCTCAGATACAGAAAGCGAAGCTTCCTACTCACGTCGAGATTGATGCCAAAAGTTACGGGTTTGATCGGGATTCTGTTATTCTTCTAGAACAAATAAGAACGATTGATAAACAGAGACTGACGGATAAAATAACACATTTAGATGATGAAATGATGGATAAGGTAAATGAAGCGATCCAAATCAGTTTAGGGCTTATTGATTTCTAGGTTCAATTCTTTGACCTTTTACTGATATTTTGACTTATAAGTCAATAAATCAGGGTTCTTTTATTTTGAACGCTTGTGACATCATGATATGCTTCTATTCAAGTAGGGCCCTTAAGAAACCACATGTTGATGTGGTTTTTTTATTTTTTGTAGTTAGAAATTTAGAAATCGCTTATGCTAAAATAGAAGGAAATTACCGGAAACTTAAAAATCAGTTATTATTGGAGGACCGTAGCATGGATATAGTCCAGATGATAAAAAATATCTCACAGGAAACGAGTCTTCCTGTTCATCAGGTCAAAAACACCGTTCATTTATTAGATGAAGGGAACACGGTACCATTTATAGCACGGTATCGTAAAGAGGCCACAGGAACATTAGACGAAAATCAAATTCGAACGATTCAGGAACGGTTAGCCTATTTACGTAATTTAGAGGAACGTAAGGGTGAAGTGATCCGTTTAATCGAGGAACAGGGTAAGTTAACGGAAGAATTAAAATCAGATATTCTTAGTGCAACTAAGCTCCAGGAAGTAGATGACTTATATAGACCTTATCGTCAGAAGCGTAGAACGAGAGCAACGATCGCTAAAGAAAAGGGCTTAGAACCCCTCGCAGCTTATTTGTTGAGCTTACCCACATCAGGTGATCCGAAAACAGAGGCAGCCGCATATGTAGATGAAGAAAAACAAGTAGCAACAGTAGAAGAAGCATTACAAGGGGCCATGGATATTATTGCTGAAATGGTGTCTGATGATCCTGATGTGCGCAAATGGATTCGCCGAGAAACATTTCAGAACGGAATCGTTGGTGTAGAGAAGAAAGAAGAAGAAGTAAGTGAGAAGAAAGTCTACGAAATGTATTACCAATATACTGAACCGGTTAAACATATCGTACCACACCGGATTCTAGCAATTAACCGAGGGGAAAAAGAGGGAATTCTTCGGGTGAAATTGAATGTGACGACAGATGCCATCTTAGAGTTTCTTCGTAAGAAGTATATACCGCGTGCGACAGTTGCTGCACCGTATCTTGAATCAATATTAGAAGATAGCTATAAGCGATTGATCGCATCTTCCATTGAGAGAGATATTCGAGGGGAATTAACGGAAAAGGCAGAGGAACAGGCTATTCATATATTTGCTGAAAACCTTCGTCAGCTATTACTTCAGTCACCGGTTAAGGGGAAGATGGTTCTAGGAGTGGATCCTGCTTTTCGAACAGGCTGCAAATATGCAGTTGTAGATGAAACGGGAAAGCTGCATAAGGTCGGTGTTGTTTATCCTACTCCACCTGCTAACAAGGTGGAAGAGGCGAAGCGTATCCTTAAGGATGTAATTGAAACTTTCCATATTGACTTAGTAGTGATTGGGAATGGAACTGCATCAAGAGAAACAGAAGAATTTGTGGCTCAAATGCTTAAAGAAATTAAGCGGGAAATTTTCTATATCATTGTTAGTGAAGCGGGGGCAAGTGTCTATTCAGCCTCAAAATTGGCTGGAGAAGAATTCCCAGAGCTTGATGTTGCAGAACGAAGTGCAGTTTCCATAGCTCGCCGTCTGCAGGATCCTCTTGCAGAGCTAGTGAAAATTGATCCTAAGTCGATTGGCGTAGGTCAATATCAGCATGACGTTAGTCAAGCACGATTAGCTGAAAGTTTACAATTTGTTGTTGAATCAGCAGTAAACTATGTTGGTGTAGATGTAAATACAGCTTCCCCATCACTTATGCAATATGTTTCTGGAATTAGTAAGCAAGTAGCCAAAAATATCGTGAAGCGACGTGAGGAAATCGGCAAGTTCATAGAACGTGAGCAATTACGGAAGGTCCCTCGTTTAGGTGATAAAACATATGAACAGTGTATTGGATTCTTACGCATCTTGGACGGAAACAATCCATTGGACAAGACACCGATTCACCCTGAAACCTATGATAAAGTTGCTGCACTCTTAGAGGAGCTTACTATTCATCCAGAGAAAATTGGTACAAATGAAACAAAGGAAAAGCTTCAAGCTGTAAGTGTTCCAGATATGGCAGTGAAATTAGGAGTTGGGGAACCAACATTAAAGGATATAATAGATAGCTTACTTCGTCCGGGGCGTGATCCACGTGACGAGCTTCCAAAGCCATTGCTATTAAAGGATGTGCTAAGTATTGAGGATTTAGTTATTGGGATGGAACTGCAAGGGACGATTCGCAATGTAGTTGATTTTGGGGCTTTTGTAGATATTGGTTTGAAGAATGACGGGCTTGTCCACATATCGAGAATCAGCAAAAAATTTATTAAGCATCCACTTGATATTGTTTCTGTGGGCCAGATTGTCACCGTATGGGTAAGCGAAATTGATGTGAAGAAAATGAGAGTAGGTCTCTCTATGCTTCAGCCATCCACCTAAAGAAAACAAGTTGCCCTTATGCAGAGACGGAAGTGGTTAAAAACTTATACAGTCCTATCCGCTGAAAAAAACTAGTCAAATAGTGACTAGTTTTTTGCGATTTCTGTACTGATTTTTCCGGTATTTTTTTGCTTATAAATAAACCAGCATTCATTAAGTAAGCGAATTTGCCTTCGATCCCTACCGTGAAAGGCACGCATGAGTTGTTTTCGAAGCCACTCAGGCATGTGTCTTCCCTCCTTAAGGCCTGTGTTGAAAGCCATCTTTACACTATACTATTCGTAAACAGGAGGAGAGGTGAACTAAATTTCCCCTTCCTCGGCAAGATATTCGAGTTGGGCTTGAAAGGCGCGGATTTCTGTAAGCAAAGAAATGAGTGGATAGTGTTCTTCAGAGATTGCAGCAAAACTTTGCTCTAGTTGATTAATATAGGAGAGACCTGTTTCAATTTTATATTCGTTTGAGATCAATTCTAGGTCACTAAATTCTGCGATAATGATGGGTAAGCTAGGCTTATTAGGGGCAGTAAGCTTGTCTATTTCTTTATGTAATCTGCGAATCAAAGCAACGAGTTGGTACATATAGTCTTTTGGTACTGAAATGAATCTTAGCCCGGATTGACTCTGTAATAAACAATAGCGCATAATAGAACCTCCACTTTTCTTTTCTTTCAATAAAGTGTACTTCAACCTCTTCTTTGTTTTCAAGTCTATTGGGGTTTTATTGCAGCCCTAATTGGTGAAAGATATAATAGAAACAGGCTTCCTTAAGAATAATAGGTGATTCATAGAAGGATGGAAGCTTAAGGTGGGAGTGGCAATTTGAAGATGAAACAAGATTATGTATTTGTCACCCGTTCCGCTATGGAAACACAGGAATGGGCAAAGAACTTAGCGGAACGCCTAAGGCCTGGTGATGTGATTGCTCTCGAAGGTGATTTGGGTGCTGGGAAAACAACCTTCACACAAGGACTAGCTAGGGGATTAGAGATACAAGGAGTGGTGAATAGCCCTACCTTTACGATTATTAAAGAATACGCAGGAAGAATTCCACTTTATCACATGGATGTTTACCGGGTGGAAGATGAATGGGAAGAACTAGGGCTTGATGAGTATTTCTACGGAGATGGAGTTACGGTAGTTGAATGGGCAAGTATGATCCGTCCATCATTACCTAATTGTCTTCTAGATATTTATATAAAGCGATTAGAACAGGATAACAGAGAGATTCGTCTAACTCCAAGAGGAGAAAGATATATCAGCCTCTGTGAGGAGTTGTTAGGATGAAGGTGCTTGGTATTGATACATCGAATTTAGTTCTTAGTGTAGCTGTAGTGGACGACAAGCAGGTATTAGGAGAGTATACAACCAATTTAAAGAAAAATCACTCCATTCGCTTGATGCCTGCGATCTCCATGCTGCTTGATGAGCTAGGATTAGCCCCAGAGGAATTAAATGGGATAGCAATTGCTCACGGGCCAGGTTCGTATACAGGGGTTCGAATTGGACTTACGACGGCTAAATCATTAGCTTGGGCACTTGATATCCCAATCATAGGAATATCAAGCTTAGAGGCCATTGCGAGTAACAGTACCTATTTTCCGGGAATGGTTTCACCACTTGTTGATGCAAGACGTGGACAAGTTTATACGGCTTGCTTTAAAAACGGGGAGAGAATGGCAGATGATCGAATTCGTTTGATTGCAGATTGGGCTGCAGAGCTTAAGGAAGCAAACCAGGCAGTTCTTTTCCTGGGGGATGACAGTGCACTGCATAAAGAGGTCATAACAGAGGCTTTAGGTGATCTGGCACAGTTTGGGCCTGTTGAGTGGAATGTACCTCGGGCAGCTTTCATAGCACGTGTAGGCTTACAGAAATTGGAGAAGGGCGAACATGTTGATCTCGACACCTTTGTACCTGAATATCTACAATTAGCAGAAGCGGAATCGAAATGGTTGGCTAGCCAGAAGAAATAAGGGGAGAAGACCATTGGATAATTACAACATCCGAAAAATGACTCTAGATGATTTAGATGGGATTAGTAAAATTGAAAAGTCGTCATTTTCCGTTCCTTGGTCAACCAAATCATTCGTAAATGAGCTCACGAGTAATCACTTTGCCTATTATCTTGTCTTAGAGATAAATGGGAAACTAGCCGGATACGGTGGAATGTGGATTATTGTAGATGAAGCGCATATAACGAATATTGCTATATCTCCAACATTTCGCGGGAAGAAGTGGGGAGAGAAACTACTTGCAGCTATGATTGTACATGCCTCACGTATGGGGGCAGTGGCTATGACGTTAGAGGTTAGGGTTTCAAATATGATTGCACAGAGGCTTTACCAAAAATTTGGGTTTGATAAAACGGGAATCCGACCTAAATATTATTCTGATAACGGGGAGGATGCCCTCATCATGTGGGTGAATTTTGAAGATGATGCAAATAAGCAAATGGAAACAAAAAGCTCTTGATAAATATAAGTTAGATATACAAAGTGGAAAACCGTGTTATATTTTAGGGATCGAAACAAGCTGTGACGAGACATCAGTTGCTGTTATTCGAGATGGTAAGGAAATTATCTCGAATGTCATCTCTTCACAAATTGAGATTCATAAACGGTATGGTGGTGTTGTTCCGGAAGTAGCATCGCGAAAGCATTTAGAAGGGATTACTGTGATTTTGCGGGAGGCCTTAGAGAAAGCAAACATCACTTTAGATGATGTATCTGCTATTGCAGTTACTTATGGACCTGGTCTGGTTGGAGCCTTACTTATTGGTGTTTCGGCAGCAAAATCAATCGCTTTTGCTAAGGGGATTCCGCTGATTGCAGTTCATCATATTGCGGGACATATTTATGCCAATCGCCTTGTGAAGGATTTGGAGTTTCCTCTGATTGCATTAGTAGTTTCCGGTGGGCATACAGAGCTAGTTTATATGAAAGAACATGGTTCTTTTGAAATACTTGGTCAAACTCGTGATGATGCAGCGGGTGAAGCTTATGACAAGGTAGCTAGGTCTCTATCTCTTCCTTATCCGGGAGGTCCACATATTGATCGTTTAGCCCATGAAGGGAACCCGTCCATTTCTCTTCCACGTTCCTGGTTGGAGCAGGGGTCCTATGACTTTAGTTTCAGTGGACTGAAATCAGCCGTTCTCAATGTTCTTCATAATGCTGAACAGAGGGGAGAGAAGGTGGACCCAGCAGACTTAGCAGCAAGCTTTCAAGCTTCAGTTGTAGAAGTGTTGGTCGAAAAAGCGTTCCGAGCTGTCAAAGAATATGGAGTTAAACAGCTTATATTAGCTGGTGGAGTTGCTGCAAACCAAGGTTTACGTACTGAGCTAACCAAGCGAAGTGAAAAGCAAGGGATTGATTTGATTATCCCACCTATCACATTGTGCACAGATAATGCTGCGATGATCGCAGCTGCCGGATATATTAAATATAAAAAAGGGGAATTTGCGAATTTGGATTTAAACGCCATCCCAGGTTTACCCCTAAGCTAAGAAGGTAACTATGAAAATAGTTATCTTTTTTTATGCTAAAGACTTAGCACCAGCCAATTTTACTTTGTTCTAAGATCATTTGTTCCTGTGCACAACTTTTAAATATTTTACTGTGGATAATGTTGATAACCCTGTGAATATGCGTTATGTCGATATTTCAGGGATTGTGTAAAAAGTTGATAAAATGAAAAAGAGTATCTGTCGAAATTGTGGATAAGTAGAATAAATCCTTGTTTGAAAGTCATTAGCTTGTGTATAAATCTGTGGATATTGTGGAAAATGAGGTGGCATTCATGCGGATATTTATTTTATCCACAATGTTATTGAGTCTGTTAGTCTTAACAGGTTTTTCAACGAACGGGAATCAGATCGATAAAAGAGTGATTGTTGTGTTAGTGAATGGAATGTCCTTGGAAAACCTTCAGGAGATGAAGCAACTTGAAAACTCAGATTGGGCTGATAAAGGTCAAATAGCAGCAATGAATCTAAGAACAGCAGGAAGTATCACTGATGTAAATAACATGGTTACGATGAGCAGTGGCACAAGAGCAATAGGCGTGGATCGAGCACTAGAGGCTTTCGTTGGCTTTGAAATGGTAAATACCACAGGTGTGCAAGCAAAGGGGTTATATCAACAATTAACGGGTAAGCAGGGATTTGATCAATCGATCTATATCCTAGGCTATCAATTTATTTTGGGAGCTAATAAACAGCTCAGTTATTCAGTTACTCCAGGGTTAATAGGTGAGTCTCTTCATGAACAAGGCCTCACAACGGCTGCTATTGGGAGTTCTGATAAGGGAAAGAACAGTATTGTACGCGTGGCTCCCTTGCTAGTTGCAGATTCTTCCGGAGTAGTGGATCGGGGAGATCTGGGTTCGAATACGCTAAAAAAAGATGATGGGCATGTATATGGAATCATGACTAACTATGATTATTTACTTGACTATATTAAGAATGATCAAGATTCCTCTGTTATTGCAGTTGATTTAGGAGACTTATACCGACTCTATTCCATGAGAAAAGCGATGGAGGCTGGACATTTTGTGCAAATCAAGGACCAAGTACTTCAAGAAATGAATAGCTTTATGGTTCGCTTATTGGCTTCGCAACGCCCCGGGGATTTGATCTGTTTCGTATCACCTATGGTCAATGATGAAGCAGAAGCTAAGAAATCCCTGATGACACCACTTATTGTCTTTACGCCCGAAGGGCAGTCGGGTACCCTAACAAGTATGACAACCCGACAACTAGGAATTGTGGGTAATATAGATTTGGCACCCACTATTCTTAATTGGTTGGGTATAGCTATACCTGACAGTGTGCTTGGAAGAACAATGAATAGTAATCACACTATCCAAACCTTTTGGCCTGATTGGGAACGGATAAAGCATGTCTACTCCACTCGTGGACAGGTTCTCTATGGGTATGTATCTTTCCAGATCGCAATCTTAATTATTGCGACTTCTCTTTGGTTCTTTGCCAAACCTGAGAGTAGAGTATACCAGTGGATCAACCAATTGATTCGATTTTTATTGCTGGTTCTTACGCTTTCTCCTTTTTTATTACTTGTTTTACCCTTGTTCCCAACCATTCAAGATGTGGATGTAACAATAACATTCCTTTTAATTTTAGGAACGGCACTCTCTGCTGCTCTGATCCGACTACCATTTGCTTGGATTTTCTTTATTCTTAGTTTGGTGAATTGGCTGCCTATCTTAATTGATGGCGTTTTTGCACATTCCTTTCTAATGAAGCAATCCTACTTAGGTTATGATCCTGTCATTGGGGCCCGTTATTATGGGATTGGAAATGAATATATGGGAGTTGT
Source organism: Bacillota bacterium (assembly GCA_035254305.1). Classification (GTDB taxonomy): domain Bacteria; phylum Bacillota; class Bacilli; order Aneurinibacillales; family RAOX-1; genus DATFAS01. The sequence continues at coordinate 26,545 of DATFAS010000097.1, read as the reverse complement.
GATTGGCAGTTCGATTTTAAGCTTTGCTATGCTGCTTGAGTTGATGCAGAAGGATACTCTTCTACTTAAGGGAGGGTGTATCCTCCTATTTGGGATCTACCTTATTTTTTTTGCATTACCTACTTGGGGAACCAATGCAGGTGGAGCTTTAACAGCTATAGCGGCCTATTTGGCATCATTTTACCGTTTGTTCAACATTCCATTCGATCGTCGTTACTTCATCTGGGGAATCTTTGCTGTGATCCTCTCGATCGGTACACTCTTTGCTGTTAATTTGACAGGGGAGGAGCAAACGCAGACTCATATTGGGAGGGCGATGCACAGGTTAATACAGGGGGATTTTCATGATATTTGGAATATTGCACAGCGCAAGCTTGAAATGAATTGGCATTTAATCCAGGTTTCATCGTGGAGTAAGGTGTTTATAACATCTTTACTGGTTTTAGGGTTATTCTGCTACCGACGGGTTGGATTATTTGCCCGTTTATCTATTAGCTATCCTTATGCGATTCGGGGGTTCTTTGGAATCATAATTGGTGCATTTACAGCATTAGCTGTGAATGATTCAGGCATTGTAGCAGCTGCAACAACGATCATCTATATGGTTGTTCCTTTACTCTATCTTGGATTAGAAGAGAAAATGGGATAGGCGAAGAGCCTATCCCATTTGCAATTCTTCCCATTCCGCAATGTAGTGATCCAGTTGTTCCTTTGTTTGCTCAAGTTGAACATGTAGTGTCCACGACTTCTCGGGATCTTCAAATACCTCTGGGTTGCAAAGTGTAGTCTCTAAGGAGGTGATTTGAGCTTCCATTTCTTCAATCTTTGTCTCTATTTCTTCAATTTTTCTAGCTCTTTGTCGTTCTTTTCGCTGCTGTTCTTTATCTTGTATGAAGCTTTCCTTGTCAGTTGTTTTTCTTTCTCCTATTGTTGAAGATTCTCTAATCCCATTGGATTGGGCCTGTTGCTCCTCAAGTTCAGATTTTTTCTCAACATAGTAAGAGTAGTTTCCTAGATAGCTAGTTGTTCCTTGTGGAGTGAGTTCAACAACACGGGTTGAAATTTTATTCAAGAAGTAACGATCGTGGGAGACAAAAAGAATCGTTCCTGGATATTCATCCAGCGCATTTTCCAAAACTTCTTTACTAAATATATCAAGATGGTTGGTAGGTTCGTCAAAGATTAGGAAATTAGCATTTTGCAGCATTAATTTAGCTAAATTGACACGGGCACGTTCTCCACCACTTAACGTAGAGATTCGCTTAAGAACATCATCTCCAGAAAAGAGAAAATTACCTAATAAAGTACGAATCTCCTGTTCTTGAAGATGAGGATAGTCATCCCATACTTCGTGAAGAACTTGCTTGTCCCTATTCAATCCTTTTTGCTCTTGGTCGTAATATCCAATCGTTACATTCGATCCTAACTGAATTTTACCGCCTAGTGGAGGGATTTCTCCGATAATTGATTTTAACAGAGTGGATTTCCCAATTCCGTTGGGGCCAATTAAGGCAATTCTCTCACCACGGTCAATTTGGAAGGTGATTTTCTCGCATAGAACCTTGTTCTGATACCCTACCGTAACATCCTGGACACGTAATACTTCATTTCCACTTGTCCGATCGATATCAAAGGAAAAATTGACCCTTCTCTCACTAGAAGGACGATCCATTCGGTCTATTTTATCTAGGAGCTTGCGCCTGCTCTGGGCACGCTTTGTCGTTGAGGCACGAGCAATGTTTCGGGCAATAAAGTCCTCAAGTTTCGAGATTTCCGACTGCTGTTTTTCGTACATACCCATTTGACGCGTGATTTCCTCAGCCTTCAAATCTAAATATTTGGAGTAGTTACCCACATAACGTTTACAATGAGTTCTTTCAATTTCATAAATAATCGTAACAAGTGCATCAAGAAAATAACGATCGTGCGAAACAACCAGAATCGATCCAGAGTAACCGTTCAGATACTTTTCCAACCAGGTCAGTGTTTCAATATCAAGGTAGTTGGTAGGTTCATCCAAAACAAGAAGATCTGGGACGGTTAAGAGGAGTTTACATAGTGCCAGACGTGTTTTCTGACCGCCACTTAGTGATGAAATCTTTTTTTGATAATCTTGTTCATAGAACCGTAAGCCATGAAGAATGCTTCTTGTGTTGGCTTCATATTGATAGCCTCCGTCTTCTTTGAAACGTTCAGAGAGGATCGAATATTGGTTCATTAGCCGATCGCGTTCTTGATCCGACATGGGATGCCCCATCTTTTCTTCAAGGGCCCTAAGCTCTTGTTCTCTTTTTTTAAAATCCGAAAACAAGGACATCATTTCATCCCATATATTTTTTTCTGATTCAAGTCCACTATCTTGGGCTAAATACCCAATTTGTAGATCCTTAACTTTGCGAATTTCTCCCTGGTCTGGGAAGGAACGACCGGTAATTATTTTTAACAATGTCGATTTTCCTGCACCATTAACCCCGACAAGCCCGATTCTTTCACCTGTTTGAATCTGGAGATGAATCCCAGATAGAATCGGATCTGCACCAAATGATTTGGAAATATCAACGGCTTGTAATAAAATCATGTTTGTCACCTCAGACACTCGCCAAATTATACATTTTAGTGTACCACATTAAATAACGAAACGTATGAAAAGAGAGGGGAGGAAAGGCATGGATAAAAAGGAATTACGGAAGATGGTACTGCAGGTCAGAGAAGCTCTTGACAAAAATCAAAGTAGGGTAAAATCAGAAATCATATCCCAAAGAATCCTTAATCTCCCACAATATCAAAAGGCTACTTGTGTATTTACCTTTATCCCTTTTGGACATGAAGTAGATATCCGTCCAGTATTAGAGGATGGCATAAAACAAGGGAAAAGGATGGTTATTCCTAAGACGTTCACGAAAGAAAAGTATATCGCCACATATGAATTCACAGACTGGAATCAGTTAGTTGCGGGTGTATACGGAATTCTTGAGCCAGATCCAGGTAAGGCTATAGAGGTTAGGCCGGATGAAATTGATTTTATTGTTATTCCCGGTGTAGCTTTTGATCGCATGGGTGGTCGATTAGGATATGGAGGTGGCTTCTATGATCGTTTCTTGTCAAACTATGATCGGCTTCCTTCCTTGGTTGCTGTGTGTTTTCAGGAACAGCTTGTAGAACGGATTCCTATGAAACCACATGATTTCAAGGTTGACTATATAATCACAGATGTTGAAATGATTGATTGTCGAAAGATAAACAAATGAAGAAAAAAGTTATGAATTCGTGTACAATATAGAAGTGGTTTTGGAAACTTTTTGTCATAGGGAGGAAGGAAATGTCCTGTAAAATCGCTGTTATTACTGCTAGTAATTCCATATATCGCGGCGAACGTGAAAATGATAGTGTACAAAAATTACTTGAACTGATCCGTAGAGATTTACAAAATGAAGTATATATACACCGGGTTCTCCCAGACAATATAGAGATTTTGAAGGAAAACATGATCGAGCTAATAGACAGAGAACGGATTGATTTATTGTTTACGGTTGGTGGAACAGGTCTTAGTCCTGAGGACGTCACCCCAGAAGCAACTGAATTAGTCATCGATCGTTATGTACCAGGATTAGCTGAAGAGATGAGAAGGGCTTCACTCGTCAATTCACGTCGTGCGATGCTTACGCGGGCCATAGCTGGTACAAGGGGAAATACCTTGGTTATTAATTTACCAGGTAACCCTAAGGGAGTGGAGGAATGTTTCACAGCCATATCGGATCAAATTCCTCATGCCCTAAATATTATTCAAGGGAATGTTGGAGTCGGTTCGATCACAAGGGAGGAGATTTGGTGAAACCCTTCTTGAAGGAAGTGAAGGTTGAGGATGCAGTGGGAATGAAGCTTGGTCATGATTTGACCAGGATCATTCCTGGCCAGTTTAAGGGCCGGTTATTTCAAGCAGGACATGTTATTACGGAAGAAGATATTCCTAAATTATTGGATATAGGCAAAAGACACATCTATATCATGGATATCCCTAATGGATTTCTCCATGAAAATATTGCAGCAGAACGAATGGCTAACGCTATTGCTGGTGAACAGGTTTATATGACAGGACCGGTGGAAGGGAAGATGACTCTTAAGTCTGCCGTTCATGGTTTACTCCAAGTGAATGCGGAGATCATTCATGCGATTAATCATGTTGAGGGTCTATCTGTTTCTACTTTGGTAACTGATCAAGTGGTTCATAAGGACCAATCGATTGCAGGTGTGAGGCCAATTCCACTAGTTATTGAAGAAGAGAAAATTCGTCAACTAGAAGCTATTGTATCTGCCCCACCGATTTCTGTTCGTCCTTTTCAAAAGCAAAGGGTAGGGATAGTTACAACGGGTAGTGAAGTTTATAATGGCCGAATCGAAGATAAGTTCGGCCCTGTTTTAAAAACGAAACTCCAAGCTTTTGGTTCAGAGGTTATAGAGCAAAGGTTTGCTAACGACGATCTAGAGATGATTCAGCAAGAAATCCGATATTTTCTAGACCAAAAGGTTGATTTAATTCTAGTAACTGGAGGAATGTCTGTTGATCCAGATGATCGCACACCAGGTGCGATCAGAGGTGTGGGAGCAAGGGTTGTTCGTTATGGGATACCTATGCTCCCTGGTTCGATGCTGTTAGTGGCTTATTATGGGGAGACGCCTATTCTTGGATTGCCAGGATGTGTGATGCATGACCCCTATACCTCTTTTGATGTATTCCTGCCCAAAATTCTAGCTGGTGAAGTCATTCATGAAACGGACATTACATCATTAGGATATGGAGGGTTTCATGCCTGTTAGAAGCTAAAGGGGTGGGAAGAGACAAAATGGAAAACGTAATTCCAAAGGTAACCGCCAAGCGGCTGCCACTCTATTATCGGTATTTAGAAAGAATGGCTTCCCTTGGGATTCGTCGTGTTTCCTCTGCAGAATTAAGTCGATCACTGAATATAGATCCGGCGACAATTCGCAGAGATCTTTCTTATTTAGGAGCCCTTGGCCGTAAGGGCTATGGCTATGATGTAGAGTATTTAATTCAATTTCTTAAAGAGTTTCTAAAGCAGGATTCTACTACACATGTTATATTGGTGGGAGTAGGGAACCTGGGTACAGCATTGCTGCAGTATGACTTTTTGAAAAATAATGCTATGATTATCGCTGCATTTGATAGTGATCAGCGGAAGGTAGGAAAGCAAGTAAACGATATTCCGATCTATTCACTCAATCAATTGGATGAAGTTATTAAGGAAGAGAATCCTTTGGTAGCCATTCTAACTGTTCCAGTTGGGGCAGCACAAGAGGTAACGGATAGCTTGGTTGGTGCAGGGATTAAAGGGATCTTAAACTTTACACCATCTCGCTTAAAAGTTCCTGATGATGTAAAGATTCATTATATAGATTTGAGTGTTGAACTACAGTCACTCATCTACTTTTTGAAAAAAAATGAACCGGTGGTTATGGAGAGAGAGAATGATAGATAATGAAATGTCCTGGGTCGACCATCTTGGGGAATTGCGCAAAAGAATAATCTGGGTGCTTCTCTTTTTTGTTATAGCTTTAATAATCGGCTTCTTTTTTGCTCAGCCTGTTGTTGAACATTTAAAGAAGGATCCGGCGGCAGCACAGATTACATGGCATGTATTTGGTATTTCAGATGCCCTTCGAATTTATATGCAGGTAGCCTTTATTATTGCTTTTGCAGTAACTTTACCGATCATCCTGTATCAAATTTGGGCTTTTGTAAAGCCAGGCTTAAGTGACCATGAACGCCGAGCTATCGGAGCGTACCTTCCCTTTTCCGTTTTACTTTTCCTCGTAGGGGTAGCCTTTGCTTATTATGGCATATTTCCTATGATAATGAAATTTATGCTTGGAATCACAGAGTCTCTAGGTGCGCAAGAAACATATGGGATGACACAATATTTTCAGTTTATGTTTAACTTAGTGCTGCCTATTGGCCTTCTCTTTGAACTTCCTATCATTGTGATGTTTTTGACAACCATTCGAGTGATCAATCCTTTTGCATTAGCACGTTATCGCAAATACGCCATCTTTGTGTCTGTTATTATTGCTTCTATGATTACACCTCCAGACTTATTCTCTCATCTAATGGCTGCTGTACCATTGATTATTCTTTATGAAGCTAGTATTTGGCTATCGAGAATGGTCTATCGGAAGCAAAAGCTTAGGGATGATGAAATTGAAGCAGGTGAAGTGGAAGAAGAGTTTGCAACCATTGAAATAGAAGATGATAAATAGTAGCTTGTGATGTGGATTCCATAGGGAGTCCACTTTTTTTCTGCAGATTTAGAGGAAGTTGCCGATAAAACCTTGGAAGCTACCGATAAACCTGGTGAAGTCAACTTATGGTCTCACCTAACCAAAGTATGGAATGGAAAATCCAGGGATACACTAATAAGGTTGAAAAAAATTTGTTTTGGGGCTTGCAAAAAAGGGAAGAAATGACTATTATATTTATTGTTAGCACTCAGATATAATGAGTGCTAACAATAAAACGCAAATGTCCTTAAGGAGGGTGTTTCAATTGTTAAGACCATTAGGTGACCGTGTGGTTATCGAAGCAATTGCTAAAGAAGAGACTACTGCCAGTGGAATTCTACTTCCAGACACTGCTAAAGAAAAGCCTCAAGAAGGGCGTGTTGTCGCTGTTGGTTCTGGACGTATTGAAAACGGAGAAAGAGTAGCTCTAGAAGTGAAAGAAGGAGATAAGGTTATCTTCTCTAAATATGCAGGAACTGAAGTGAAGTTCGGAGATAAAGAACTTCTAATTATGCGCGAAAGTGATATTCTTGCAATCATTCAATAATTAATATACTTAAGTATAAACGTATAAGCACATATCTTAAAGGAGGTTAGCTTACAATGGCTAAGGATATTAGATTTAGTGAAGATGCACGCCGCTCCATGCTTCGTGGAGTTGATGCTTTAGCTAACGCTGTTAAAGTAACACTTGGACCAAAAGGACGTAATGTTGTATTAGAGAAGAAATTCGGTTCTCCTCTTATTACAAATGACGGTGTGACCATTGCTAAAGAAATCGAATTAGAAGATGCATTCGAAAACATGGGTGCTCAACTAGTTAAAGAAGTAGCTACCAAGACGAACGATGTTGCTGGGGACGGTACAACAACTGCGACAGTTCTAGCTCAAGCTATGATCCGTGAAGGACTTAAGAACGTAACAGCAGGTGCTAACCCTATGGTTATCCGCAAGGGTATTGAGAAAGCTGTTCGTGCAGCGGTAGAAGAGATTAAATCTATCTCTAAAATTGTAGAAACAAAAGAATCTATTGCTCAAGTAGCTGCAATCTCTGCTGCTGATGACGAAATCGGTAAGCTCATTGCTGAAGCTATGGAGAAGGTAGGAAAAGAAGGCGTTATTACTGTAGAAGAATCTAAAGGATTCACTACTGAACTAGATGTAGTAGAAGGTATGCAGTTTGATCGTGGATACGTTTCTCCTTACATGATCACGGATACGGACAAAATGGAAGCTGTTCTTGAGAATCCATATATCCTAATCACTGACAAGAAGATTTCTAGCATTCAAGAAATCCTTCCTGTTCTTGAAAAAGTAGTTCAACAAGGGAAACCATTACTAATCATTGCTGAAGATCTAGAAGGAGAAGCGTTAGCAACTCTAGTAGTTAACAAGCTTCGTGGAACCTTCACTGCTGTTGCGGTTAAAGCTCCTGGATTCGGAGATCGTCGTAAAGCAATGCTTGAAGATATCGCTGTTCTAACTAGTGGTCAAGTAATCACTGAAGATCTTGGCTTAGATCTTAAGGCTGCTACCATTCAACACTTAGGTACTGCTGGACGTGTAGTTGTTTCAAAAGAAAACACTACAATCGTTGAGGGTGCTGGTGAAAAGGAAAATATCGATGCTCGTGTGAAGCAGATCCGTTCTCAAATCGAAACGACTACTTCTGAATTCGACAAAGAAAAGCTTCAAGAACGCCTAGCTAAATTAGCTGGTGGTGTAGCTGTAATTAAAGTGGGTGCAGCTACTGAAACTGAGTTGAAAGAAAAGAAACTTCGCATCGAAGATGCTTTGAATGCTACACGTGCTGCTGTTGAAGAAGGTATTGTATCCGGTGGTGGTACTGCCCTAATCAACGTAGTTAAAGCTGTTGAAGCTGTTCAAGCTGATGGCGACGAGCAAACAGGTGTTAACATTGTACTTCGTGCACTTGAGGAACCAGTTCGTATCATTGCTAGCAATGCTGGTCTTGAAGGATCTGTTATTGTTGAACGCTTAAAGCATGAAGCTGTAGGAACTGGATTTAACGCTGCAACTGGCGAATGGGTAAACATGATCGAAGCTGGTATCGTTGACCCTGCTAAGGTTACACGTAGTGCTCTTCAGAACGCTGCTTCTGTTGCTGCTATGTTCTTAACTACTGAAGCTGTAATTGCAGATAAGCCTGAAGAAAAATCTGCTGGTGCTGGAATGCCAGATATGGGCGGCATGGGCGGAATGGGAATGATGTAGGATACTAGCCTTAAGGTTAGTATAGAATAGAGGGATCAATAGATCCTGTGGAGAGGCTCGTGAGAAATCACGGGCTTTTTCTTTTTTATCTCGTTTTTCCACTCGACAGCTACCTCTAGTTGAGAATAGAATAGAGATAAAGGTAAAGATTCGGGAAGGGGAGAGGAAGTATGAATCAAGAGATCGAAGAAATTGTACAGTCCCTTGATGATTCAATGAAGATTGTCATTTTCCGTGTTAATTCGGAAGAGTACGGTGTTGATGTCTCATTGATTAAATCCATTGAAAGAATGACAGAGGTTACTAGAGTTCCGAATGTAAGCGAATATATTATCGGTGTATTGAACCTTAGAGGATCTGTTGTTCCCGTAGTAGATTTACGTAAACGCTTCGGCTTTGTTTCCGAACCTTATAAAGAAGATACAAGGATTATTGTCATCACGTTAGAGGACCTTGAGGTAGGAATTATTGTGGATAGCTGCAGTGACGTTACTGATATCCAGAAGCGGGATATTGAACCACCACCAACGGTTGTTGGAGGGATTGAATCAACCTATATTCAGGGGGTTACCAAGCTAGACCGTCGATTGATTATTTTATTAGATTTGGACAAAACATTAAAAATTTAACAGGATAAGTTCTACCCCTTAATATTAGGAGGTAGAACTTTTTTGTTTTTATCAAAAAAATTCAACCTTTTGCCCAGCCAATGTATTACCTTGCTATAAGCAATTAAATATAGAGCAAAATGATTTTTAAAAAGGAAGTATAATCCTTTCGATTTTGTCCATACTATTTAGTGTAGAGATGAATTGGGCTGTAGCCAAGTGGTAAGGCAACGGACTTTGACTCCGTCATGCCCTGGTTCGAATCCAGGCAGCCCAGCCAATGATCAGCAATGTTTACATATCTTCATCCTCGTAAGAATAGAGAATCGGCCTTGTACTGTGCTGTTTCTCTATTTTTGCATTGAGATTGGTTAATCCGTTATTTCCTTTCTTGACATTTTAAGTGATTTTGATAGAATTAATTCGTCAAAAGTCGAACGTTAATAATCTGTAAAATTATTAATGTCAAGGAATAGCGGACTATCCGAATGCGGTACAAGGTAAAGAGGAAATTTTTGTATCAGAATCTGGCATATAGCCGAATCCTCCTGATTAAGCGTGGGATGGATTCGGCTTTAAATTTTTTGCCCTGTTCAAGGTAAAAATATGAATATTAAAGGAGGAGTTGGCTGTGGAACGACCTAATGAATTAGTGATCGTACTGGATTTTGGAGGACAATATAATCAGCTTATTGCAAGACGAGTAAGGGACTTAGGGGTGTATAGCGAATTAATGCCGTTTAATACCTCAATTGAAAAGATTCGTGAATTACAGCCGAAAGGAATCATCTTCTCAGGAGGACCAGCGAGTGTTTATGCTGAGAATTCCCCGCTAGCGGATGAGAGAATTTATGACTTAGGTATTCCTGTATTAGGGATCTGCTATGGAATGCAAATGATGACCCATCACCTGAAGGGTAAGGTCGAACGAGCAAATAAAAGGGAATATGGGAAAGCGATGGTTAGTGTAACAAGTGAGAGCCCATTTTTCGCTAAATTAGATAAAGAACAGAATGTATGGATGAGCCACGGGGATCTTGTAGTAGAGACACCTGAAGGTTTCCATATCGATGCAAGCAGTGAGCATTGTCCAATTGCAGCGATGAGTAATCCGGATAAAAATCTTTATGCGGTTCAATTCCATCCAGAAGTTCGTCATTCAGAGTATGGTAATGAAATGATTCGTAATTTCCTTTATGATATCTGTAAATGTGAAGGAAATTGGTCTATGGTTAACTTCGTGGAACAACAGATTCAAGAGATTAAACAAAAGGTTGGAGATAAGAAGGTTCTTTGTGCACTTAGTGGTGGAGTAGATTCTTCCGTTGTAGCGGTGCTTATCCATAAGGCAATTGGAGATCAATTAACCTGTATGTTCATTGACCATGGGTTACTCCGTAAAGGGGAAGCAGAAAGTGTTATGGAAACCTTCGGTCAGCAGTTCCATATGAACGTGATCAAGATTGATGCAAAGGAACGATTCCTTTCTAAGCTAGTAGGTGTATCAGATCCTGAAAAGAAGAGAAAAATCATTGGTAATGAATTTATCTATGTATTCCAAGATGAAACAAGCCAGCTAGTGGATATGGATTTCCTTGCACAAGGAACCTTATACACAGATATCGTAGAGAGTGGGACAGCAACAGCTCAAACGATTAAATCCCATCATAATGTCGGCGGGCTTCCTGAAGATATTAAATTTGAATTAATTGAACCGCTAAAATCGTTGTTTAAGGATGAAGTACGTAAGGTTGGAACGGAGCTTGGTATTCCTGATGAGATTGTTTGGCGTCAGCCATTCCCAGGTCCAGGACTCGGAATCAGAGTCATTGGAGAAATAACGGAGGATAAATTAACCATCGTCCGCGAATCTGATGCTATTCTTCGAGATGAAATTAAAAAGGCTGGACTAGATCGTGAAATCTGGCAGTACTTCACTGCTTTACCGGATATGAAGAGTGTTGGGGTTATGGGTGACTCAAGAACGTATTCCTATACAGTTGGGATTCGTGCTGTTACATCCATTGATGGAATGACAGCAGACTGGGCGCGTATTCCTTATGATATATTAGAGAAAATTTCAGTAAGAATCGTAAATGAGGTAGAAAATGTAAATCGTGTTGTCTATGATATTACATCAAAGCCACCAGCAACAATTGAGTGGGAATAACCGAACGTTCGGTTATTGTTGTATAAAAAACATGCGGATTTATAGTTGAAATTCTCAACATACCTTGATAAAATAAAAATGTAGTCAAATGGGACACGTTAAATAACTGAATATTTTTCTTCGTTTCGTATAATCTCAAGGATAAGGCTTGAAAGTTTCTACCGGGCTACCGTAAATGGTCCGACTACGAAATAGTAGGATAGGTGGGTATTGTGCTCATTTTCTTAACTGTTTTGTAAATAATAAGCCTTAAGTGGATGGATCTGCTTAAGGCTTTTTATTTCTTTTCAGTGTGGAGTAAATGCGCCAAAAGACTACTAACAAGCTTTCTGAAAAGGAGAATAGGGAATGAATCAACAAACATCAACACGTACGGAGATTATTGCTGGTTTAACTACGTTCGTTACCATGGCGTACATTTTGTTCGTCAACCCATCTGTTCTATCAGGAACAGGGATGGATAAGAATGCCATCTTCTTAGCAACAGCTATTGGCGCAGGGATTGTTTGTATTATTATGGGTCTATTTGTTAAGGCTCCGATTGCTCTAGCACCTGGTATGGGATTGAATGCCTATTTTGCTGTTGTTGCCTCCTCTAATGGGGGGTTGATGAACTGGCAAACAGCTCTTGGGGCTGTGTTTATTTCAGGTATTATTTTCTTGATCTTAACCATTACTGGTGTTAGACAAGCGTTGGTGGATGCCATCCCAGATGGATTGAAACATGGGATTACAGCGGGAATTGGATTGTTTATTGCTATGCTTGGATTTAAACTTTCTGAATTAATTCAAGTTCAGGCTACTCCTATACCCCCAACAGTTGATGCTTTAACGAAGGGACCCGTTGATCTTAAGTTCTTCGAGTGGAATCTTCATTTAGCTAACTTTGCTCATGTTCACGGTAATTCTGGTTTGGTTGCTCTTATTGGATTGTTGATTACTGGACTACTTGTTATTCGCAACATTAAAGGCGGAATTCTAATTGGAATTATCCTTACAACGATTATTGGAATTCCTTTTGGGGTTACAAGTTTAGACGCGTTAAAGACTGCAAGTTGGATGCCAGATTTCTCTCATAATAATTTCTTTGCTCTTGATCTTAAGGGTGTTCTGGGAATAGGTATTTTTGAGGCCATCTTTGTCTTTACCTTCGTAGAGCTTTTTGACACCTTTGGAACAATGGTTAGTACATTAGATCGCGCAGGTATTCTTGATCAGCCAGATGGTCGTCAGAAGCTATCGAAAGCAATGCTTGTAGATGCTACTGGGGTTTCCATTGGTGCTTTGCTTGGGACAAGTACAATTACTGCTTATATTGAAAGTGCTGCTGGGATTGAGGCTGGAGGTCGTAATGGAAAAACGGCTATAACAGTCGGTGTTCTTTTCTTTCTATCCTTGTTTATTGCTCCAATCGCAGGGATTGTTCCAGATGCAGCGACAGCCCCTGCGTTAATTATTGTAGGTGTGCTTATGATGCAGAACATTTTAAGAATCAATTTCCATGATATGTTAGAAGCGATTCCTGCTTTCTTAACCATTGTTCTTATGCCACTTACAGGTAGTATTGCAAACGGGATCTCTGCAGGTATTTTGTTCTATACTATTCTTGGTGCAAGTGTTGGCAAAAAGGCGCATTGGATTATGTGGGTACTCGCTATTATCGTCGTCATACGCTACATCTTCATTGGTGCAGCTTAATATACGGAAAAAGGCATCTGGATATTTGATGCCTTTTTTTATCAAAAAAATAAACATAAATACTCGCTAAATACGAACATTATATATAAAGGTTATAAACATAATACGTCATTCAACTTGTACTTTTCCATTTTTTGTGGTTAACTGAAGTTGAATTTGGCCTGAAGGAGGAAATAAGGAAATGCCAACAGTGTTAGTAGGAGTTATTATGGGAAGTACCTCAGATTGGGAAACTATGAAAGAAGCCTGTGCCATTCTTGAGGAATTAGAAGTTCCTTATGAGAAAAAGGTGGTTTCAGCCCATAGAACACCTGATCTAATGTTTCAATATGCGGAGGAAGCCAAAGCAAGAGGATTAGAAGTGATTATCGCCGGTGCGGGAGGAGCTGCACATCTTCCAGGTATGGTTGCTTCTAAAACAGTTCTTCCGGTAATTGGCGTTCCAGTAAAGTCATCTACACTAAACGGGTTGGATTCCTTGCTTTCCATTGTTCAGATGCCTGGAGGAATCCCGGTAGCAACAGTAGCCATCGGCAAAGCTGGGGCGATTAATGCAGGGCTCTTAGCTGCCCAAATTCTAGGGGTTAAATATCCGGAAATTGGGGAAAGGATAGCTCAAAGAAGAGAAGCCATTCGTTCGAAGGTCATTAATGAGGGGGAACTTCTATGATGAAGATACCTCCCGGGTCCACCATTGGGATCCTAGGTGGGGGACAGTTAGGGCGTATGCTTGTACTGTCAGGACGAAATTTGGGTTACCGATTTATTACCTTAGATCCAACCGAAGATTCTCCATGTGGTCAAGTCTGTGATAAACAAATTGTAGCAGGGTATGATGACCTGGATGCAGCTCGGATGCTTGCTCAATCTTCGGATGTTGTAACCTATGAGTTTGAAAATGTTGATGCAAAGGTAACTTCAGAGCTTGAGAGATTTTCTTTTGTACCACAAGGTAGTCGTCTTCTAGAAATTAGTCAAAATCGAATTCAAGAAAAAACAACATTAAATTCCTTTGGGATCCCAGTTGCTCCTTTTGAAATCGTGAAATCAATAGAAGATCTTCAAAATGCAATAACGAAACTAGGATTTCCTAGTGTACTTAAGACAGCAACGGGAGGCTATGACGGAAAAGGACAAGCAGTTCTTAGAAATGCTGAGGAGCTTCCTAGAGCATTTGCTGAACTAGAAAAATGGGGAACTGAATTGATTGTAGAACAATGGATCCCCTTCGAAAAAGAATTATCCGTTGTAGTGGCACGTAGCACTAATGGTGAAGTCAAGGCTTTCCCTGTCGCAGAAAATATTCATAAAAATAACATCCTTCATCAAAGTATTGTACCGGCTAGAATAACAACGGAGGAAAACGATCAAGCCGTACAAATAGCAATAAATATTGCACAATCCCTTCATGTTGTTGGACTGGTTGCAGTTGAGATGTTCCTAACAAGAGAGGGTAAGATTCTTGTTAATGAACTAGCTCCTAGACCGCATAATTCAGGACACTATACCATGGAGGCATGTATTACATCACAGTTTGAACAGCACATTCGAGCTATTAGTGGATTACCTTTAGGAGACGTATCCTTATTGTCCCCGGTAGTTATGGTCAACATATTAGGTGAGCATATGCCAGGTGTCCTCGAAAGATTAGATCAATTACCAAGAGGAGCTAAACTCCATCTATATGGTAAAGCTGAATGCAAAGAGAAGCGAAAGATGGGGCATATTAACTTTTTGGCTTCTAATGTAGATGAGGCATTATTACAAATTGAACAAATGCAAATTTGGAATGTGGGGGTATTTTCATGATTCAACGTTATTCGAGACCAGAAATGACCAAAATATGGACAGAAGAAAACAAGTTTAAAGCATGGCTAGAGGTGGAAATTCTTGCCTGTGAAGCTTGGGCAGAGCTTGGGCACATTCCACATGGGGATGTAGCGAAGCTTCGTGCTAATGCAGGCTTTGATATAGAACGAATCTATGCGATTGAAGAAGAGACACGACATGATGTGGTTGCCTTCACACGTGCTGTATCCGAAACTTTAGGCGAAGAGAAGAAATGGGTGCATTATGGATTAACTTCCACAGATGTGGTGGATACGGCTCTTTCCTATTTACTTTTGCAAGCTAACCAAATTATTCGCAAAGATATTGAGAAGTTTATTGAGATTCTTACAGATAGAGCAAAAGAACACAAAAACACCGTTATGATGGGTCGCACACATGGAGTTCATGCTGAACCAACTACATTTGGTTTAAAGCTTGCTCTATGGCGGGAAGAAATGAAGAGGAATTTAGAAAGATTTGATCGTGCAGTGGAAGATATCGCCTATGGGAAAATCTCCGGTGCAGTGGGTACTTATGCTAATATTGATCCTTTCGTTGAAAGCTATGTTTGCGAAAAACTAGGATTAAAGGCAGCTCCAATCTCTACCCAGACATTGCAACGTGATCGTCATGCGGAATATATGGCTACATTAGCCCTTATCGCTACATCTCTTGAAAAATTTGCAACAGAAGTACGCGGATTACAGAAGAGTGAAACAAGAGAAGTGGAAGAGGCGTTTGGTAAAGGTCAAAAAGGATCGTCCGCAATGCCGCATAAGCGCAATCCAATCGGAAGTGAGAATATTTCTGGTCTTGCAAGGGTGATTCGAGGCTATATGGTTTCTGCGTATGAAAGTGTGTCATTGTGGCATGAACGTGATATCTCCCATTCATCGGTTGAACGAGTTATTTTACCAGATGCAACGATTCTCCTGAACTATATGTTAAATCGTTTCGGTAATATTATTAAAAATCTTACTGTATTCCCTGAAAATATGAAACGGAATATGGATCGTACATTTGGCCTCATTTATTCTCAACGTGTACTGCTTAAACTGATTGATAAAGGCCTTAGCCGCGAGGAAGCTTATGATACGGTTCAACCAAATGCTATGAAATCGTGGGAGCAACAACGTTCCTTCCGAGAATTAGTTGAACAAGATCCTAAAGTTGTAAGTCTTCTTACGAAAGAAGATCTTGATGATTGCTTTAACTATAATTGGCACCTGAAGCATGTTGACACTATTTTTGAAAGACTAGGACTTTAACTAAGGAACTTAAGGGAGGGGCAACCCAGATGCAAAAGCAGGAATTACTTTATGAAGGTAAGGCAAAGCGCGTATATAAAACAGATCAACCCGGGCTGTATTGGATGGAATACAAGGATGACGCAACTGCTTTTAATGGAGTTAAGAAGGCTCAAATCGCTGGAAAAGGTGTGTTAAACAACGCTATCAGTACTATTTTCTTGAACTTGTTAAAGGAAAATGGGATTGAAAATCATCTGGTTGAGAAAGTATCTGCAACTGAGCAAATTGTTCGGCAGGTAACGATTGTTCCAATTGAGGTAGTGGTTCGTAATATTGCTGCCGGTTCCTTAGCTAAGCGTCTTGGTTTAGAGGAGGGAACTCCCATGTCTCATCCTATTGTTGAGTTCTATTATAAAGACGATGATTTAGGGGATCCATTCATTAATGAAGACCATATTTCTGCAATGAAGCTAGCTAGCCCTGAGGATATCGTTGCCATTAAGAAGGATGCAACGGCTATTAACGGTGTGCTTAAGGCGTTCCTTGAGCAGAAGGGAATTCTATTGGTCGACTTTAAATTAGAGTTTGGGAAAACACCTGAGGGACAAATTATTTTAGCAGATGAAATATCTCCAGATACCTGTCGGTTCTGGGATGCAGATACAAAGGAAAAATTAGATAAGGATCGCTTCCGTCGTGATCTTGGTGGGGTAGAGGAAGCATATCAAGAGATTCTAAGGAGATTGGGAGGACAAGCACATGTTTAAAGCTACGGTGTATGTAACCTTAAGGGAAAGTGTATTAGATCCACAAGGAAATGCTGTGCAAGAATCTCTTCACACATTGGGATTTGACGAAGTGGGAGAAATTCGTATTGGTAAATATATGCAGCTTGATATTAATGTGAATGATAAAGCTGTTGCTAATGAGCGTGTAAAAGAAATGTGTGAAAAGCTTCTTGCAAATACAGTTATTGAAGATTATCGCTTCGAAATTCAGGAGGTCTAGAACATGAATTTTGCCGTGATCGTTTTTCCTGGTTCCAATTGTGATATTGACATGTATAAAGCAGTGGAAGATTGTCTTGGTGAATCGGTAGATTATGTTTGGTATCAAGAAAAGGATTTATCAAAATACGATGTTGTGCTTATTCCGGGTGGATTTTCGTATGGAGATTATCTTCGACCAGGTGCAATGGCAAGCCTTGCACCTGTCATGCAGGAACTAAAGAAAGCAGCTGAAAATGGAAAATTGGTTCTTGGTGTATGCAACGGGTTCCAAGTTCTTACTGAAGCAGGTTTGTTACCTGGAGCGCTGCGTAGAAATCAATCATTAAAGTTCCGCTGTGAAATTGTTGATCTTTTAGTTGAAAATAATGATTCTCCTTTTACCTTAGATTATCAAATAGGCGAAACCATTCAGATTCCGATTGCCCATGGGGATGGAAATTACTATTGTGACCCGCAAACCCTTCAGGAATTAGAGCAGAATGGACAAATTGTATTTCGTTACAACGGAACAAACCCGAACGGGTCCATTGCTAACATCGCAGGGATCATGAATCGGGAAGGCAATGTTTTAGGCATGATGCCACATCCAGAACGTGCCGTTCATGAGTGGCTTGGTTCTGAAGATGGAAAACGGATGTTTACCTCAATTATCCGATATTGGAGGGAAAAAAACGGTGCAGCATAAAGAGCCAACTCCTGAACAAATAGAAGAACAACGTATTTATCGTGAAATGGGTTTGAGTGACGAAGAGTTCCAGAAGGTCATCCAAATTTTGGGTAGAAAACCTAATTATACAGAAACAGGTATTTTTAGTGTTATGTGGTCTGAACACTGCAGCTATAAAAACTCTAAACCAGTGCTTCGTCGATTCCCTGTTACGGGTCCAAGAGTATTACAAGGACCTGGAGAGGGCGCGGGGATTGTAGATATTGGAGACAACCAAGCGGTTGTATTTAAAATGGAAAGTCATAATCACCCATCCGCAATTGAACCTTACCAAGGGGCTGCGACAGGTGTAGGTGGGATTATCCGTGATGTATTCTCCATGGGAGCACGTCCAATAGCTTTACTCAACTCCCTTCGATTTGGTGAATTGGATAATCCAAGAACGAAATATTTGTTTGAACATGTAGTAGCGGGTATTGCTGGTTATGGAAATTGTATGGGAATTCCTACTGTTGGTGGCGAGGTAGTATTTGACGGAAGCTATGAAGGAAATCCGTTGGTTAATGCTATGTGCGTAGGCTTAATTGGGCATGATGAGATTCAAAAAGGCTTGGCAAAGGGAATTGGCAATCCTGTGATTTATGTAGGTGCAGCAACAGGAAGAGACGGAATCCATGGAGCTACTTTCGCTTCAGAAGAATTAAGTGAGGCATCTGAGGCAAAAAGACCTGCTGTTCAGGTAGGGGATCCTTTCATGGAGAAGCTTCTTCTCGAAGCTACATTAGAATTAATTGCATCTGGCCATGTGGTTGGAATTCAAGACATGGGAGCTGCCGGGTTAACTAGCTCAAGTTCAGAGATGGCAAGTAAAGCAGGGAATGGAATTGAATTAAACCTAGATCTTGTCCCACAACGGGAAAAGGATATGTCTGCCTATGAAATGATGTTATCCGAATCTCAGGAACGTATGCTTGTCGTTGTTAAGCAGGGAAAAGAAAAAGAGGTAGAAGATATCTTCAATAAGTGGGGACTTCACTCAGCTACAATTGGACGTGTTACCGATGATAATATGCTTCGTCTTCTTCACAAAGGTGAGGTTGTAGCTGAAATACCAGCAGATAAGCTAGCTGAAGATGCTCCAGTTTATCATAAACCTTCTCAAGTACCGAGCTATTATGAGGAGTACCAATCTCTTGATGCTAGTGCCATTGAGGAAACAAATAATTATAATGACACTCTTCTTGCACTACTTTCTACTCCAACGATTGCAAGCAAAGAGTGGGTATACAATCAATATGATTATATGGTTCGGACGAATACTGCGGTTCGACCAGGATCAGATGCAGCGGTTATTGCCATCCGTGGAACCAAGAAAGCATTGGCTATGTCTACAGACTGCAATGGACGCTATGTTTATCTTGATCCTTATCAAGGTGGAGCCATTGCAGTGGCTGAATCAGCGAGAAACGTAGTTTGCTCAGGTGCACTTCCTCTGGCTATTACGGATAACCTAAATTTCGGTAACCCAGAGAAACCAGAGATTTTCTGGCAATTAGAACAAGCAGCTGATGGAATTAGTGAGGCTTGCCGTGTTCTAGAAGCTCCTGTAATTGGAGGGAATGTGAGCTTGTACAATGAAACAAGTGGTGTGGCTATCTATCCAACTCCAACCATTGGGATGGTTGGTTTAATTGAGGACATGGAGCACATTACGACACAAGAATTTAAAGCTAGTGGTGATATTATTCTTCTTCTTGGCGAAACCAAGTCAGAAATAGGCGGTTCAGAATATCAAAAATTACGCCTAGGTCGAATTGAAGGACGCCCACCTATGATTGATTTAGATAAGGAAAAAGCTGTGCAGCAGGTTACGTTAAAGGCAATTCAATCGGGGTATGTTAGATCGGCTCATGACCTTTCTGAGGGTGGTTTAGCAGTTGGATTAGCTGAATGCTGTATTGGTCGTGGACTTGGGGCGCAGGTGAATTTGGATACGACCTTACGTGCTGATCTTGCTCTCTTTAGCGAATCACAATCTAGAATTATCCTTTCCGTTCTTCCAGAACATGTGGATACAATCAAGCAAATAGCGGCAGAAGTAGGGACACCTGTAACACAACTAGGACGTGTTGGGGATGATCGATTGTCCATTTCTATAAACCAACAACAAATCATTGAACAGCCGCTTAGTGAACTCAAGGTGGCCTGGAAGGATGCGATTCCATGCTTGATGAAGTAATTTGGGATAAGCTTAATGAGGAATGTGGTGTATTTGGAGTCTTCGGACATCCAGATGCCCCACAGCTAACCTATTACGGTATACATGCCTTACAACACCGTGGGCAAGAATCCGCTGGGATCTGTGCTTCTAATGGAGAACGCTTCTTGTATCATAGAGGAATGGGTCTTGTAACAGAGGCCTTTGGAAACAATGAATTAGCGCAAATTAAAGGAAATATGGCTATAGGTCATGTTCGTTATACGACAGCTGGAGATAGCCGGATCGAAAATGCACAGCCATTAGTTTTTAAATACGGTCAAGGCAATTTAGCTCTGGCTCATAATGGCAATCTAGTTAATGCAAAGCAAATCAAGCATCAGCTTGAACGTCAAGGTTCTATCTTCCAAACTTCCAGTGACACAGAGGTCATTGCCCATCTTATTGCACGTTCTGGGTATGATCGAGTAGAAGAGGCAGTTCGGGAATCTTTAAGAATGATCAAGGGTGCTTACGCCTTGCTTGTCTTAACAGAGAAGAAGATGATTATTGCTCTAGACCCTAATGGACTTCGTCCATTATCGTTAGGCTTAATCGGAGATGGATATGTGGTGTCATCAGAGACTTGTGCATTTGATGTGATTGGAGCTACTTATCTTCGTGAAGTAGAACCAGGTGAGATGATCGTGATCGATGAAGATGGCATACGTTCTGAAAGAGTCTCAGGGAATACCCAGCGTTCTATTTGTTCATTTGAATATATTTACTTTGCACGACCTGATAGTGATATAGATGGAATTAATGTGCATCAGGCTCGGAAACAACTAGGTAGGCAGTTAGCGAAGGAAGCTGCGGTACCGGCAGACGTAGTGACGGGAGTTCCAGATTCAAGTATATCTGCAGCAATTGGTTATGCCGAAGCTACAGGAATTCCGTATGAACTTGGATTGATTAAGAACCGTTATGTAGGAAGAACGTTTATCCAACCTAGTCAGGAGCTTCGGGCACAGGGTGTACGTATGAAGCTTAGTGCTGTTCGTAAAGTTGTGGAAGGCAAGAGAGTCGTTATGATAGATGATTCTATCGTTCGTGGAACAACGAGTGGAAGGATTGTTCGGATGTTAAGAGACGCTGGAGCTCTAGAGGTTCACGTTCGAATCAGTTCTCCACCTGTTAAGAACCCTTGTTTCTATGGTATCGATACGTCAGATCGAGAAGAATTAATTGCTTCTCAGAAGAGCATCGAAGAGATTCGTGAGTTTATTGGTGCGGATAGTTTAGCCTTTTTGTCTGTTGAAGGGTTACTCGAGGGCACAGGAAGACAGGACGATCATCCGAATCGCGGTCATTGTCTTGCTTGTTTTACTGGACAATACCCGACAGAAATTTATGAAGAACCAGCTACTAAATGTGGTGCGTTAACCAAGTAAGGACGGGGGATTATAATGAGCGAAGCTTATCGTCAGGCTGGCGTAGATATCGACGCAGGAAATGAAGCGGTTGAGAGAATGAAGAAGCATGTGAAGAAAACGTTCCGACCTGAGGTTCTGACAGGACTTGGGGGATTTGGAGCATTATTTCGACCAGAGCTTAAGGAAATGGAAGAACCAATCCTTGTCTCAGGTACAGATGGCGTGGGTACGAAATTAAAAATTGCCTTTGCAATGGATAAACACGATACCATTGGAATCGATGCTGTCGCTATGTGTGTCAATGATGTTGCAGTATCAGGTGCAGAACCTTTATTTTTTCTCGACTACTTAGCCTGTGGAAAAGTATTGCCAGAAAAGATTGAATCTATTGTTAAGGGAATCGCAGATGGTTGTGAATTAGCGGGATGCTCCTTAATTGGTGGAGAAACAGCGGAAATGCCAGGTATGTACACGGGTGATGAATATGATATCGCTGGTTTTACCGTTGGGATTGTTGATAAGAAGAATATCGTGGATGGATCTACTATCCAAAGTGGGGATTGTTTAATCGGCCTTCCTTCAAGCGGAGTACACAGTAATGGATTTTCCCTTGTACGTAAAGTTTTACTTCAAGATGCAGGGCTTTCTCTTCATGATGAAGTACAAGAGATTGGTGGTAAGCTTGGGGATGTATTGTTAACTCCAACGCGTATTTATGTAAAACCAATCCTAGCCCTACTTAAGAAGTTCCAAGTAAAAGGTATGGTCCACATTACAGGTGGAGGCTTCTACGATAACATCCCTCGTGTTCTTCCTAAGGGATTACAAGCTGAGATTAATAGAGGATCTTGGCCGATTCTACCTATCTTTAACCTATTGCAAGAAAAAGGTGAAGTCAGCGAGCATGATATGTTCCGTACCTTTAATATGGGGATTGGAATGATTCTTGTAGTCAGTCAAGAAAATGCTGCCGGGGTGATTGATGAACTGAAGTCTCTTGGTGAGTTAGCCTACCAAATTGGTACGATTGCTGCTGGAGACGAAGAGGTAGTCCTAGGCGGAGGGAAAGCTTAGATGAAAATTGCTGTATTTGCTTCCGGTAGTGGGTCTAACTTTGCTGCTATTGTTCAAGCTATTCAGATGGATAAAATACAGGGAGTTGATTTGGCACTGCTTGTATGTGACCGACCGGATGCACTTGTTGTAAAAAAAGCAACGGATGCATTCATTCCGGTGTTTTCTTTTAAAGCGAAGGATTACGAAAATAAAGTAGCCTATGAAATTGAAATTATTAAGAAGCTAAAAGAAAAAGAGATTGATTTTATCGTACTAGCCGGATATATGCGCATAGTAGGTAGTACCTTACTAAAAGAATTTGAAGGTCGAATCATTAACTTGCATCCGTCTTTGCTACCAGCATTTCAGGGGAAGGATGCTATAGGACAAGCTCTTGATTACGGTGTGAAGATTACGGGAGTAACTGTTCATTTTGTAGACGCCGGGATGGATACAGGCCCCATCATTGCACAAAGACCTGTTGTGATAGCAGTTGGAGAAACGAAGGAGTCACTTAGCCATAAGATCCAGGAACAAGAGCATCAGATCTTGCCGGAAGTGATCAACTGGATACAAAAGGGACTTGTTCAATTGAAGGGAAGAAAGGTGGATGTTTATGAAAAGAGCTTTAATTAGTGTTTCTGATAAAACAGGAATTGTTGAGTTTTCGCGTGAGCTTGAAAAATTAGGATTTGAAATTGTTTCTACAGGCGGGACCTTTAAATTGCTTAAAGAGCAAGGAATTAAGGTTATAGGGATTTCTGACGTTACCGGCTTCCCTGAAATCATGGATGGTAGAGTAAAAACACTTCATCCTAACATTCATGGAGGTTTACTAGCTGTTCGTGATAAAGAAGAACATATGACTGCACTTCGTGATCTTTCCATTCAGCCTATCGATATGGTGGTTGTAAATTTATACCCTTTTAAAGAGACAATTAGTAAAGAAGATGTAGCTTTCGAAGAGGCGATCGAAAATATCGATATCGGTGGACCGTCTATGCTTCGATCCGCTGCTAAAAACCATGCATTCGTAACAGTTGTAGTTGATGCTAAGGATTATGATTTAGTGCTTGAAGAGCTAAAGGGTGGAGATGTAAGTCAACAAACTCGTAGAAGCTTAGCAGCAAAAGTATTCAGACATACAGCAGCGTATGATACGCTAATTGCGGATTATTTAACCAAGCAGGTTGGGGAAGAATGGCCTGATCAATATACAGTTACCTTTGAGAAGGTTCAAGATCTTCGATATGGAGAAAATCCTCATCAGGGCGCAGCTTTCTATCGGAATCCTATGATTTCCCAGGGAACGCTTAGTGCTGCAGAGCAACTGAATGGAAAAGAACTCTCTTATAACAATATTAATGATGCGGATGCTGCTTTAGCACTTTTGAAGGAATTTACGAAACCGGCTGTTATTGCTGTTAAACATACCAATCCTTGTGGAGTAGGAACAGGTGAAACAATCCTAGAAGCTTATAAGCTTGCTTATGAAGCAGACCCCGTCTCTATTTTTGGTGGAATCATTGCGGCTAACCGCCCAATCGATAAGGCAAGTGCACTTTTGATGAAGGAATTGTTCCTTGAAATCATTATGGCTCCTGATTTTGAACCGGATGCACTTGAAGTATTGAAAGAGAAGAAAAATCTTCGTCTTTTGAAATTGGGCAATTTAGTAACGGGAGATCGTGCAGCATTACGCTTGCGTTCCGTACAAGGTGGTTTATTAGTACAAGAAGATGATGTTCTACAGGTGAAGGAAGAAGATCTTAAAGTGGTTACAGATCGCACGCCAACCCCTGAAGAAATGGAACAGCTATTGTTCGGCTGGAAGGTTGTTAAGCATGTGAAATCCAATGCGATTATCCTTGCTAAAGATGGTCGTACGGTTGGTGTTGGCGCAGGGCAAATGAACCGAGTAGGTTCGGCTAAGATTGCTATTGAACAAGCAGGTGAAAAATCAGTGGGTTCTATATTGGCATCGGATGCTTTCTTCCCAATGTCAGATACTGTCGAGGCAGCAGCTAAAGCAGGTATTACAGCGATTATTCAACCTGGTGGATCAATTCGAGATAAGGATTCCATCGAAGAAGCCAATAAACATGGTATTGCCATGGTGTTTACAGGTGTACGTCATTTTAAACATTAATAATAGGGGGACCCTATGAAGGTATTCGTAGTTGGAAGCGGTGGACGGGAACATGCGATTGTTTGGAAGCTATCGCAAAGCCCTAAAGTTGAAAAGATATACTGTGCACCTGGAAATCCTGGAATCGCTGGGATTGCTGAGTGCGTTCCGATTCAAGTAGGTGACTTAGAGAAGCTTTCTGCATTTGCTTTAGAACAGAAAGTGGATATTACGTTTGTTGGCCCAGAGGACCCGTTGTTGCTTGGGGTTGTTAATCATTTTGAAGAAAAAGGCTTAGCTGTTTTTGGCCCACGTAGTGAAGCGGCATTAATTGAAGGAAGTAAATCCTTCGCTAAAGAATTAATGAAAAAGTATTCTATTCCGACTGCAAAATATGAAGTGTTTACAGATTATGAGTTGGCTCTCCATTATATTCGTGAACAAGGGGCGCCTATTGTTATTAAAGCGGACGGTTTAGCAGCAGGTAAAGGAGTTGTCGTTGCCCAGTCTCTTGAAGAGGCTGAGTTAGCTCTTGAGTCTATGATGAAGGATGAAATCTTCGGTAGAGCGGGTGCGAAGGTAGTTATTGAAGAATTCTTAGAAGGGGAAGAGATGACTCTTCTAGCCTTTGTGGATGGAACGGTAGTTAAGCCAATGGTTCCTTCACAAGACCATAAACCTGTTTACGATGGAGATAAAGGACCGAATACGGGTGGAATGGGAACCTATGCACCTGTTCCTCATGTTTCTCAGGATCTGATCGATCAGATTGTTGAAGAAATCGTTAAGCCTACAGCACAGGCTATGGTGACTGAAGGGCGTACATTCAGAGGGATTCTTTATACAGGTCTAATGATGACGGCAAAAGGCCCTAAGGTTATCGAATATAATGCTCGCTTTGGGGACCCAGAAACACAAGTTGTTCTTCCACTTCTTGAAACTGATTTGCTAGATATTTTAATTGCTGGTGCATCCGGTGAATTGGAAAGTCTTTCGATTAAGTGGAAAGATGAAGCAGCAGTATGTGTTATTATGGCAGCTGAGGGCTACCCTGGACCTTATGCAAAAGATAGGGTCATTGAGGGATCAACCGATGATAAGGGTGCTATAATCTTCCATGCGGGTACGGCAATGAAGGATGGAAAACTTATTACCATTGGTGGACGTGTTTTAGGAGTAACAGGAGTTGCTGAAACAGTAGAAAAGGCCAGAGAGCTGGCCTATCAAGCAATTGATAAAGGTATTCATTTTGAAGGGGCTCATTACCGAAAAGATATTGCGATGAAAGCTCTTAACAGGACGTCCCTTCTGAAAAACTGAGTAGTTAAACAAAAATGAAGTAATTCGACATAGTACAGAAGGAAAGAGGACGCTATGATTTATAGCGTCCTGTCTTTTTATTAAATGTGAACCATAGATATCCAATAAGAACAATGGCAGCAACGATGGAAATCCAGACAAATGCATGATTCCAAGCATATTTGATTAAAGAAGCGCTAATCAATTTGATGCCCCCTTTTTTCTTCATCAGTGGTCGTTACAGGTGAAACCTTTCTGCGAGCATAATATTGAGTTGGAAACGGTGATTTTCTTGAACGATCTTCCTCATCAATAGTATTCACTCCAAATAAAGCAAGTCCAGGACAAAACCGAACCACCCCTTCAGCAACCTTTAAAGCAGACATGAATGTTATAAAAAGTGGGAATTTATGTTCCCGAGAACGAACAATTCGAGATATCCCCCATGTTAGACCAAGCAGTCCAAAGGTTATTCTAATGAGAGCATCTAGTGTGCCAACATTCTTTTTCATAAGTAGCCCCCTTTTTCTTTTTCCTTAGTGTTTGTTTCCTTCCTAAATCAATTCATTGAATCAATATGGAAAAAAATCCTGTGGAAAGTAAATGTTATATGTAAAATAAATTTATTTGCGGTTTAAAGCTTTACACTGATAAATCAAAGGAAATTAAG
>DATFAS010000096.1:0-5209 GCA_035254305.1 Bacillota bacterium | reverse complement strand
TGGGAAAATATAAATATAAATGGAGATGGAGGAGTTTGTTTTGCAAAAAGAGTTGACTTACGATGATATTAAAATTGGGGATAGGGCGAGATTTCGTAAAACCATCGCTGAACATGATGTTTATTCTTTCGCTGGTATAACAGGAGATTTTAATCCCATGCATCTAGACGAGGAATATGCGAAATCCACCTTTTTTAAAGGGCGAATTGCCCATGGTATGCTTACAGGAAGCTTTATCTCCACCGTATTAGGGATGAAGCTACCCGGCCCGAATACAATCTATCTTTCACAAACGTTAAAATTCTTGGCTCCTGTACGAATTGGTGAAACGATTCAAGCGGAAGTAGAGGTTTTGGAAAAGGACGACGCCAAACGTCAAATCCGGTTAAAAACAACCGTCACCAGACCTGATGGTAAAGTCGTAGTCGATGGTGAAGCATTGGTGATGAAGAAGGATAGTCTATAAAATAGGTAACGGCAAAGCCCAATTGGGTTTTGCCGTTTTTTTATGTATCAGAATTTATGAATTTCCTTAAATTCTATCTACACACAGGTAAAATTCCTAACGAACTATTAGCCGTTTTGCTATACTTGATTGGTGAGTCAAAAAGAAGTTCACATCATTGGAGGATGCATGAATGCTTAGTCAAGCCAGGGAAAAATTGAAACGAATTTATGGATACGATGATTTTCGTCCGGGCCAAAAACAGGTGATCGAAGATATATTAAGTGGTCGGGATACTGTTGGAATTATGCCAACGGGCGGCGGGAAGTCGATCTGTTATCAAATTCCGGCCTTACTTTTGCCTGGAACAACGTTAGTGATTTCTCCACTCATCTCTCTAATGAAAGATCAGGTTGATGCATTGGCTAGTTATGGAGTGAGGGCAGCTTATCTGAATAGCTCTCTTAGCTGGAAAGAGGTCCAGGAAATCTTGAATCATGCTTCTGCTGGTTACTATAAGTTGCTCTATATAGCACCAGAACGTTTAGAGGCAGAAAATTTCGTAGCATTTGCTCAGAGCTTGACGATCCCTTTTCTAGCCATTGATGAAGCACATTGTGTCTCCTCGTGGGGACATGATTTTCGTAAGAGCTATTTGCGGATTGCTTCGTTTGTAGCTGGGCTAAGGTCCAGGCCGAAGGTAGCCGCCTTTACGGCAACTGCAACTGATGGGGTCCGTAGAGATATTAGTAGACTTCTTGGATTAGAAGCACCTTGTGTGCATATTACTGGTTTTGATCGCCCAAATTTGTCCTTTTCTGTCCTGCGAGGTACGAATCGAGAGGATTATGTACGAGAATATATACGAGAGCATTCGAGAGAAGCGGGAATTATCTATGCAGCAACCCGCAAGGAAACTGATGCTGTATACGAATTACTCCTGAAATGGGGAGTGGCTGCGGGAAAATACCATGCTGGCCTGAGTGATAAGGAAAGATCAGAGGTCCAACAAGCTTTTCTACAGGATGATATCCGAGTGATTGTGGCAACCAACGCCTTCGGGATGGGAATTGATAAATCGAATGTCCGCTTTGTGCTGCATTGGAATCTACCTAGAAATATGGAGGCTTACTATCAGGAAGCAGGGCGTGCGGGCCGAGATGGTGAATCAGGGGAATGTATCCTATTTTTCCAGGCACAGGATATTCTCACTCAGAAATATTTAATCGAACAATCTACTGCATCTCCTGAACGTAAAGCACTCGAGCTTAGCCGCCTTCGAACAATGACTGATTATTGCCATACACGTCATTGTCTACGCCGCTATATCCTTCAGTATTTTGGTCAGGAAGTAGATTTCGAAGTTTGTGGTCATTGTGAGAATTGTAATGATCAGAGTGAGCTAGAAGATATTACGGTTGAAGCGCAGAAGATTATCTCCTGTGTTCGTAGGATGAATGAAAGATTTGGGATCACCACAGTTGCACAGGTATTACGGGGTTCAACGGGAAAACGCCTGATTGAGCTTGGACTAGACAAGCTCTCAACATATGGGATTATGCGAGAACGATCGGAAAAGGAGCTTATAGAACTTATTGGGCTGATTATAGCGGATGGATACCTAAACTTAACGGATAGCCGATACCCTGTTCTATCCCTACTTCCTCCAGCAGTTGGAGTGATCAAAGGAGAGGAAAAGGTCTATCGTCGTTCTCACCGAATACACCGCAACGAGCAAACAGATGATCAGATATTTCAGAAACTTCGTGATTTGCGTAAACAGATTGCAGATCAGCAAGGAATTCCCCCTTATTTGGTTTTTTCGGATAGTACCCTTCGAGAAATGGCCATCCAACTACCACAAACGAGATATGAGCTTCTTCAGGTCAAAGGTGTTGGAGAAGCAAAGCTTGCTGCATATGGGGAGTCATTCCTTGAAGCGCTAGCCATGGTAAATTCTTAATTCGTAAACTTGCTTTGGGCAGATAGAATTCTTATCTGCCCTAGCTGTATTATTTGCGTTTACTTTTCGGTCCCTTATTAGGATCGATTATTTCTGTCTTTCCTCGAGTATCATTTACTTCATCCCATGTCGTTTTATTGCGATCATTTTTTTGTTCTTTGGCCATATTTAATTCCACCCTTACTAAGAACTATTTGTACAATTCTAATATTCCATGTAAGCATGGTTATTAACCTGATCAAATAAGACCTTTGTTAGAAAAATAAGGTACCCAACAGGGTACCTTAAGTCTAGTTTAGATAAACCGTTTGAGTTTCTGCATTCCAAGTTACTTCAGCCCCAAGAGCTTCAGCAATGATTCGTAGAGGTAGGAATACACGTCCATCTTTAATCAACGGAGCACTATCATTTTGAACAAATACGCCACCGACATTCATCACATAACTACCTACAGTAATAGAGACAGCTTTCCCATCTTTAAGAATCGTTACGGTTCCATCTTGTGGGTCCCAACCAACCATGGCTCCAAGGGCTCCCGATACGGCACGTACAGGTAATTGTGTACGTCCATTCTCATCTATGAATGGTGCCACATCCATCAACTTTGTTTGCTCATTCACAGTGTAGCCTAGAGATCCGATCGTGAATTTAGCAGCATTTGCAACATTACCATTGGAAGCAACGACTACACTTGCTGCAGCAACACTTGCTACAGAATTTGAACTTGGGAAGTCATTCGTTACTAGACCGGCTGTTTGAACCATAGAACCTGCTAGCTCAACCACGATATTTCCTTCAGGTACAGAACGATCAACGGTCACCTTTTCATTCATTAACGTAATGGTTGAAGGTGTCCCGCTTGTGGAACGTACAGGTATTTCGATATACCAACGACCTTGAGAGTCTGTATTCGTGTTGATGCTAGTTGTGTCAAGTACAAGATCACCGTCTACCTTAATTTGTGATGGGTCAGGGTTATTTGGCTTCACACCAGGTTGGAACGTAAAACGAACAAATGGAGTAGAACCCTTTGGTGCGTTAATCGCCCCAGCCGTATTTTCTTTAACGACCACATTACTAATCGTACGGTCTTGAACACCTGCTTGAATGTGATTTGGAGTAGAATCTGTAATACCTATTGAAACGGGTGGAATTACTTTAGCGATTACCCCAGCATCACCAGTTACCCCAGCATTTCCACTCACTACAGCGTGTATATCTGTTGCTTGGGTATCAGCCGGAAGATCAAGAAGTCCATTATCGAATACAAATTTTCCACCGTGCATCCCGTTGGAGATTGCTTTTACAGTGGCCATAATGGTATCCCCAGAATTACCGACAAGCTCCCAACCATGATTTCCCACCGTTTCATCGAATTCTAATCCTTGTAAATCAGACAAAGTTGTATTGATTTGAGGAGGCTGAGCTAATTGGCCTTTTTGATCTACTGCCCATTTCGCACCACCTGTTAATTGGATTCGGATCGTACCACCCATGCGTAAAGAACCCGGGGCATTCTCCTCGATGATGATTTGACCTGTTTTTGTTTGGTCTGCATCACCCACACCAGCTCGACCTGCGATCACATCGGTTGGGTTTTGGGCAACTGCTGTTGCTCCGAAAGCCATATAGTTACCAATAACTAATGATGTGATGTTTGTTTTGCTTGATCCACTAACACCTAAGTTCAATTCACCATACTTAGCTAGTGTGGAGTCATTTACTCGAATCGCAGCATTGCGAATGGTAAAATAACTTGCTGCATTCGTTGCAGCTGGAACCTGAAGATCGATCTCACTCGTGTCTACAGAACGTGTAGCGGTGATATGGCCTACCGCTTGGCTATCTCCGTATTCGAAGTTCACGGCATAGCTGCTATCAGTCCATTCAAAGCCAGCAGGTAACTTCAGCTTAATGCTATCGTTTCCAGCTTTCATAGAACCAGGGCTATCTTCTTTAAATCGAATAGTATCTAATGTACCGTCACCATTCTCCGTAATGGTTTTGGAAGAATCTATGGAAACAGAAACAGTACCATTACCTACCGTAGCAATAGGGATCGATTCATTCCCAAAGGCAATCCCAGGTTTTGCTTCAATGACAGCTTGGATGGTGTTTGTAGTATTTCCTGGAACATAAACACTACCAAGATTGATTTTGAAAGTCGTGTTACTTTCTGAACCCGCACTTGGAGCCTTGGCTGCGTTCGTAACCACTACCTTTAATTCATTTGGGTTCGTTTGGTATACAGCAAGATGATTAGCAATCCCATCATTCCAAGGATCTTGGCTGCCAATGACCTGAATCAATGGCTCCACAGATCCGTCAGGCTTTGTAATGGTTGCTCTCGATAGATCTGTCGTTGTATTCACTGCAGTAGGGATGTTTAAATTGAAATCAGATGGTAATCTTAATAAAAATGAATCGTTTGGATTCAAATCGGATACAGGAACTTCTAATTTAATTTCCCCTAAATCTTTATAATCAGTATTAGAAACACTAGTATTAACGGCTTGTACACCTATTACACTTACAGTAGTAGCTGCACTTGCCACGATTGGTGTAGTTAAACTTACAATGAGAGATGCAATAGAGAGAAGGGCCACAAACTTGTTTCGTGTCATAAATGATCAATCTCCTTCTCAAATATATTTTTAAATTCCTTACGTTCAATGAGACAAGTTGTAATTTATCATAAAAAGAAGGTCGAATGCATTAGTGGAAGATTGGAAAAATCGGTTAATGTTTCTAATGGGGTGTTCTAGAGAAGGAAATTCAAAGGCTGATATAAGTATACATAA
>DATFAS010000095.1:0-13237 GCA_035254305.1 Bacillota bacterium | reverse complement strand
CTTGATAATCTACGTTTTCGATCCATTTTTTTGCCGATGTTCCGTCTGGTTCTGAAATCCAAACATCATTCTGTTCCCAATTCGATCGTGTCCAAGTTAATTTTTGATTTAGATACAGAAATTCAGGGTTAAAATCACCATACCCAATAGGAGGGGAGCTTATTTGCTTTTGATCTTTGTTTTGAATATTAATTTTAAATAAAATTGGCAGCGCCCACTTAGAGGGGATATTCGACCATTCTTGTTCAGGTGACCTGGATACAATTACATTCTTATCACTTTCCCATGTAAAACTTAAATCAACAAAATTTTTGGGTGTCAAAATAAGTGATTGTAAAGCAGGGAGTTCTTTTATATTCAAGCTTTTGTTTTTGAATCCAAAGACCATTCTACCGCTACCTTGAATGTATCCCAATAAATCGCTGGTAGGTGCCCAATAAAATGGAAAACCCGAAGCCATCTCGTCGAGAGGTTCAAACTTCTTGCCATCTGAAGATAACACGCAAAGCATATTGCTATCCATAGATAATGAAGCCGTCTGATTAACAAGAAAGGAAATCCATTTTTTATCGGGTGACCATTTAAATCCAGACGTGCCTATTGCCAATATTTCAATATTACCTTTCTTCAAATTCCCAGGAATGGTGAAGAATCGTTGTACATTTTTAGTTAAGTCTTCAACTTTTAGGTCTTTTCCTAAGGGAACCTTAAAAAGTATAGAATTTGTCCAACCATCTGGAAGAAGATCTGCATTTGATGAAACCAAAAAGCCATTTCCATCTGGCATCCAGGAGAAGCTACCCACACCTAGGGCTACATTCGTAAAACTTTTAGGTTTTTCCGAACGAATGTCGGAAATATCCAGAATGCTACCATCTTGGAAGGCAAGGACATTTTTATCCGGTGCCCATTGACAGTTTGATCCCCCATCGTGATACACTTGGTAACTTTTCTTGCTCAGGGTTTCATAAACCCATATGCCATCCTTTTTCGTATAAGCAATCCATTTCCCATCATATGACCAAACAGGTGAATGAACACTGGTCTCATTTGTTATTTGTTTTTCAACTTTATCGACTTTTAACCATAAATTGCCTTCGCGAATAAAAGCAGCTTTCAATGTACTTTCTGCATGAGCAATGAGTGATCCCTGGAAACAAAATAGAAAAATTAGGCTTAATAAAAGTCTCTGCACCTCACCACCTCCAAATCAATGTTATTTTTCCCAAAATAGATCGGGGATATAATCCTATAAATTGATTGGATCTATTGGGTATTGATGTTTATAAAAAAGTAAGGCAAGTACATTTCATAAGAATTGTACTTGCCTTACTAAAGTTTAAACAACTATTCAACACACTTGGTTTCTTCCTTGTCGTTTGGCTTGATAAAGAGCTTCATCTGCCTGACGGATAAGTTGATGCGCTTGCTTAATAGGTGGATACGACGAAACTCCCATGGATATAGTGATCTGAATCGATTCGCCTGTAGGGAGCAGGAAAGAATGCTCGGCAATTTCAGCACGCCAATGATCCGCAATGGTTAGGGCTTGATCATATGGCGTTCCTCGTAATAGAGCAGAAAACTCTTCTCCACCCATACGGGAAATTAGGTAGTTAGGCTGGGAAGATTGGGCCAGCAATGTACCCAATTGTTGCAAGATCGCATCACCAGCGGGGTGACCATAAGTGTCATTTACGTGTTTGAAGTGGTCAATATCCATCATGATAAAACTTAATGGTTCTTTCTTTTGAATGGCTTTATTTAAATCCTGTTGAAACATGGAATGGAAGTGGCGACTATTACTGACCCCTGTTAGAAAATCCTGTTTGAGTTGTTCCTTCATTTCTTGAAAATTAAGATTCGATTGGGTGATATAATCAGCAGCATAATAGACTAAAATACCTCCAAGTGTGACAGCTAATCCAAAATTGAAGGCAATTTCCCATAAATAAGTTCCTTTGATGTAAAAATACAATGGCAACATATTTGCGAGGAAGCCACATCCATTCATCAAGATCCACTTTTGAACAGAAGAGAGACGAGAACGATAGATAGGGAAATAGAATAAGCTTAGAATAAGAATAAGCCCGACTCCAATCCATGAGGCGGAGAAAATAGGAAAAAAAAGTATTCGGCTTACAATAAGTACTCCGCTAGCCAAATAAAGAGAAAGCCATCCTCCATAGGTGACAGATAACATAAGAGCAATATGCCGAAGGTCGAGGTGAATGCCCTCTTCTAAGGAGATTCCAAACAACATGAGGATGGAGCCAAGTAAACCAGCTAATAGTCCCAACCCCACCTTCATTCGGGGGCTATCAAATAATGGATGATGTTTAAATAAGATTCCTGAAAAGAACAAAAAGGTAATCATAATACATAGATGAATAAATAGGTCTCGTAACATAGGTTGTACGCTCCCTTATGAATTAACTCCAATAGAAGTTTACCAGAAAAATTCCGTAGGGCAAATAGCCAAGGTTTTATGGTATGGAATTTAAGAACCCTTTTGTTATAGAGTAACCTAATAGTTGAAAACCCCATCAATCAGTACTTATTCAGTCGATAGGGGTAAGTGAACCATTAACTGCCAAATACTTTTCGTCATATAATATGGGAGAAAATTTGATCTAATGGCTTTTAAGTGGGATTAAACAAAAATAACCTGGGATCCAGGTTATTGTAGTGTAATATTATAAAATTTTAATTTCCGATAAAGTGTGTTGCGTGCAATATTTAATTGTTTGGCAGCTTGGCTAATATTCCCTTTTGTTTGCTCTAAGACTTGTTGAATCGCTTTAATCTCATAGTCCTGAAGACTGATTGCCTCCTCTATCTGGTGGTTACTTCCCTCGAAGGATGCAGAGGTACCCTCAGTAGAAGGACAAAGAGAAAGCAGTAATGATTTCGTAATGGGATGATGATTTGCTAGAAAAGCTGCTTGCTGCAAGATGTTTTGTAATTGGCGGAAATTTCCGGGCCATTCATATTCCTTTATAAATACTTTTGCTTCTTCTGTCAGTTCTGACTTTTCTTTCTGGAATGGGATTCGAGATAGAATATGTTCTGCTAATAGAAGCAAATCTATACGTTCCCTTAGAGCAGGGAGTTTTAATGTAAAGCCATTCAAACGATAATATAAATCGGCACGGAATCGTCCTGCTTCTATTTCTTTTTGCAGATCCTTGTGTGTTGCAGCGATAATACGGACATCGATCGGACGGGGAGTAATCCCCCCAATGCGAGTGACACAGCGTTCTTGCAGCACACGAAGTAATGTAGCTTGGGCTGCAAGTGGCATATCTCCAATTTCATCTAAGAATAGAGTCCCCCCATCAGCCGCTTCAAATTTCCCTACTTGTCCACCACTTTTTGCTCCTGTAAAGGCCCCTTTTTCATAACCAAAAAGTTCACTTTCCAATAGGCTATTAGGTATGGCGCTGCAATTAATGGCAATGAAAGGTTTCGTGCTTCTTAGGCTAGCCCCATGAATAGATTGGGCGAAAAGCTCCTTTCCTGTCCCACTCTCTCCAGAAATAAAGAGGCTAATGTCTAACAGTGAGACCCGTTTAGCGAAGGAAATGGCTTCATTCATTCGGGGGTCATGACTAATAATATCTGTAAAATGGTAACGATTATCCAACGCAACATGTTGTTTTTCTGGTTCACCCCGCAAAATCACACTACTCTGACTCTCATTTTTAAGAATGTGGGTAGTAAACACTTGATTTTTGTGTATAATTTTTTTCCCATGTTCATCTGTTAGTGTTACAGGATCCAGCCCTGACATAATGCTAGAAATGGGTTCTCCAATTACTGTCTGCTCCGAATAACCAATGGTTCGAGCTGCTGCATAATTGAGTCTAGTAATTTTTCCTTCCTTATTAATGGTAATGAGGGAAGACGGGTGATGATCATAGATAAATGAGAGATCTGCAGGTAATGCTTTCTTTTGCCTTGGTGTACGGGATAATAATAGGGCTTGTTCGATGCTATGTGCTGCTCTTTTGATCAAACTTAATGTAAATGGATGGTAATTCCTATGATGATAGCTTAAATTCAAGATACCGAGCAAATGGCCTTCTGGATGAAAGATAGGGGTTGCGGCGCAAGTAAGAAAATGATTTTCCTGAAAATAATGTTGATTACCATGAACACAAATCGATTGTTTTTCTATGATGGCTGTACCAATGGCATTGGTTCCCTTTGCTTCTTCGAGCCAATTTGCTCCTTTTTGCAAGGTGACATTTTCAGCTTCGCGTAAAAAAGAGGGATTTCCTAAAGTGTCGATGATATAACCTTCTGGTGTGGCAATAACGAGAAGAAATTCTGTTCCACCGGATGAATGATAGATATCTTCTAAAATGGGAGCGGAATAATAAAGTAGCTCAGCATATTTATCGCAATAGGAAGTTAGTTCATAATTGCCTAGTATGTGTTCTTTATCCATTACAATGGGGTCTAAACCTTTTGATTGACAACGCTTCCAAGAATTATCAATTACACTAGGAATTGCCCTTTTAGATACATCAAGATTAATAGGCACGGGATATCACCTCTTAGTTGTGATGAAAGTAATTAATAATTAACTATTATAGAACAAAGTGTTTAGAAACATAACTATATTTTTTTCTTAACCTAGGCTATTAAGGAAAGAAAACTGTTCTATTTTTGAACAGTATTCAATAATGGAACAGTATACGTTCAAATATTGAACAAAATGTGACAGGCAGAAAGGGGTAATCATTTACTTTTTGGTTTGGCATGAATATTGCATTTGATTTTAGGTGAAGTTTTTTATTCAACAAGGAGGCGCTTACAATGATTTATGAACAACCTGGACAACCTGGATCAAAGGTAACATTCAAAGATCGTTATGGTAATTATATTGGTGGAGAATGGGTTGCACCTGTTAAAGGACAATATTTCCAAAATATCACACCTATAACTGGTAAGCCGTTTTGTGAGATTCCTCGTTCAACTCCAGAAGATATTGAGTTAGCGCTTGATGCTGCACATGCTGCTAGAGATGCATGGGGTCGTACGTCTGTTACTGAACGCGCTAACATTTTAAATAAAATTGCTGATCGTTTAGAAGCAAATTTAGAAACAATTGCTGTTGCTGAAACATGGGATAACGGTAAGCCGATTCGTGAAACACTTGCTGCAGATATTCCTTTAGCAATTGATCATTTCCGTTATTTTGCTGGATGTATCCGTGCACAAGAAGGAAGTATTGGAGAAATCGATGAACATACAGTAGCGTATCATTTTCATGAGCCGCTAGGTGTGGTAGGGCAAATTATCCCTTGGAATTTCCCAATTTTAATGGCAGCTTGGAAGATCGCACCTGCTCTTGCTGCTGGAAACTGTATCGTGATGAAGCCAGCTGAACAAACTCCTGCTTCAATTCTAGTACTTGTAGAACTTATTCAGGACCTACTTCCTGCAGGAATTTTAAATATTGTAAACGGATTCGGTAAAGATGTTGGTAGTGCACTTGCTACTAGTAAACGAATTGCGAAGATTGCATTTACAGGATCAACACCAACTGGTCGTTCAATCATGGCGGCAGCTTCAGAAAGTCTTATTCCTGTAACATTAGAGTTGGGTGGGAAATCACCAAACATTTTCTTTGAAGATGTTATGGCACAAGATGATGCTTACCTTGATAAAGCAATTGAAGGATTTGTTTTATTTGCACTTAACCAAGGTGAAGTTTGTACATGTCCATCAAGAGCTTTAGT
Source organism: Bacillota bacterium (assembly GCA_035254305.1). GTDB lineage: Bacteria > Bacillota > Bacilli > Aneurinibacillales > RAOX-1 > DATFAS01. The sequence continues at coordinate 7,487 of DATFAS010000095.1, read as the reverse complement.
TCAGGAATCAATCTATGATAAATTTATGGAAAAAGCATTAAAACGTGTAGCTAGTATCAAACAGGGTAATCCACTTGATACAGAAACAATGATTGGGGCACAAGCTTCCACTGCTCAACTTGAAAAAATCCTTTCTTATATCGAAATTGGAAAAGAAGAAGGCGCTGAATGTCTGATTGGTGGAGGAAGAAACGAGCTTAATGGCGACTTCAAAGATGGTTACTATATTCAACCAACTGTCTTCAAAGGAAATAATAAAATGCGTATTTTCCAAGAAGAAATCTTTGGACCCGTTCTTTCTGTTACAACATTCAAAGATCAAGCAGAAGCATTGGCTATCGCTAACGATACCGAATTTGGACTCGGATCTGGGGTATGGACTCGCGATATGAATACTGCATACAAAATGGGAAGAGAAATTCAAGCGGGTAGAGTTTGGACAAACTGTTATCATGCTTACCCAGCACATGCTGCATTTGGTGGATACAAAATTTCCGGTATCGGACGTGAAACTCATAAAATGATGCTGGATCATTATCAACAAACGAAAAATTTGTTAGTTAGTTATAATCCCAATGCATTGGGTTTCTTCTAAACCATTAGGATATTATAGTGGAAGGAATAAGGGGCTGTTTTCTATAGCTTCTTATTCCTTTTTATTTTTTTCGGATTTTATTGATCCAAGTTCTATAACAATTGAATATTCCATTTTTCTTGAACATGTTGGTATGAATTTTGCTTTAAAAATAGCTTGAGAAAGAAATACTGAACTAGAGGATCGTTGTGAGAAAACCGCTTTTTCGGATATTCATTAAAAATATGAGGTGAAGTTGATGAGAAAATTTAAAGTTACAGCTTTTTTTAATGAAAATCATGTGGATATGGCTATTGTAGATGCCAAATCAAAAGTAGAGGCAGCAGAATTCTTTAAAAAGAAATTAGATGACTCTAGGGAAGTATACCATTGGATTGACATTATAGAGATTGATCATTCAGACCCCAAAGAATGATTAGACAATTGTTTGTAAATCGTGTGGATTTCATAGGGAAATGAATCTATCCATTCATAATATAGGGGTGTGAAGAAAAGTGAACTTAAGTGTAAGAGGGAAAATTTATAAAAAGAGACCGTATTACGATAATCGGATTCATCATATCAACTGTATTGCATTTCTTGAATTAGATGAAGGTATGAAGATCTTTGAGGATTCGATTAAGATTATGCCTATCCTGTGTGAAGGGAGGAGACTTGCCTTAAGTGTAGGAGAAAATGTTGAAATAAATGGTGTAATGGAGTTGAGGCAAATTACAACGATTTCAGGGGAACGCAATATACATTCTCTTCCTGTCTTGCTTGCCGAATCAGTAGAAAAGATATCTTAATATAAACAATTGATAGAGTTGGCATAAATTTTGCATATTTAAATGGATGAGTCATCCCTTAGATGATCTTTTACCTAAAGATGACTCCACCACTCACTTGCCAGCATCAAATGCTGGCTTTCTTTTAAACATTATATTTGGAGGTGTTGAGTGTGTTCAACTGGAACCAAGTGAATGTAGCAGGGATAGAATAACAGGGCCATTTGGTGGATTATTTATACGGTTTTATTTCAGAATCTTGTATATTTATAAAAAATTGGGAGGGCGAGTTAGCCCTACACCCATAAGAGATTTTCCTTTCATAGTGAATTAGAGACGAAAACTATACAGTAAGGGGTTAGAGAAAACATGAATATGAAAGCACTTCCAACACCTGGTGGTAATCATAATTTAAGAGAATATGAGGACGTATATCGTAACTTTGATTGGAATCAAGTCGAAGAGGAATTTACTTGGCATAAAACAGGCAAGGTGAACATTGCCTATGAAGCTATTGATCGTCATTGTGAAACTTCTCACATTAATAAGGTGGGCCTCTACTATAGTGATGCAAAAAGGGATGAGAAATATACTTTCCTCGAACTTAAGAAACTTTCGAACAAATTCGGTAATGCCCTACGAAATCTAGGGGTTCAAAAGGGTGATCGTGTTTTCGTATTTATGCCACGCTGCCCTGAATTATATATAAGTATCCTTGGTATAGCGAAAATTGGGGCTATTGCTGGGCCGCTTTTTGAAGCCTTTATGGAGGGGGCTGTTCGTGATCGTATGCTAGATAGTGGTGCAGTAGCGATTATTACAACAAAGGAATTGTTAAATCGAGTTCCCATTACAGAACTTCCGGAATTAAAACATGTTATCTTGGTTGGGGAAAGGTCTGATTTACAAGAGCAGGTTCTTTACCATGAGATGATAGATCAAGCTAGTGACAAATTGGAAATTGAATGGGTGAATCGGGAAGATGGGCTACTTCTTCACTACACCTCAGGCTCTACAGGAAAACCTAAGGGAGTCCTACATGTGCATAACGCGATGATCCAGATCTATCAAACAGCCAAATGGGTGCTGGACCTGCGAGAAGACGATATTTATTGGTGTACAGCTGACCCGGGCTGGGTTACCGGCACGGCTTATGGAATTTTTGGCCCATGGCTGAATGGAACTTCAAATGTCATTCGCGGCGGACGATTTACTCCACAAGACTGGTACCGTACTCTTGAAAAATACAACATAACAGTATGGTATAGCGCACCGACTGCATTTCGAATGCTGATGGGTACGGGTGATGAAATGATTAAAAATTATGATCTATCCAGCCTACGTCATATTCTCAGTGTAGGAGAGCCGTTGAATCCAGAGGTAGTGTACTGGGGGATGAGAGTATTCGATAAGCAGATTTATGATACTTGGTGGATGACAGAAACCGGTGCCCAAATGATTTGCAACTACCCTTGCTTGTCGATCAAGCCAGGTTCAATGGGGAAACCGATTCCTGGAATTACAGCTGCCATAGTTGATAATCAAGGAAACGAATTGCCTCCGAATCGTATGGGAAATTTGGCGATTAAAGCTGGATGGCCATCTATGATGAGAAAAATTTGGAATAACGATGAGAAATATAAGGAGTATTTCGCTTTAAAGGGCTGGTATGTATCGGGGGATTCTGCGTATATGGATGAGGATGGATACTTCTGGTTTCAAGGAAGAGTCGATGATGTGATTATGAGTGCTGGGGAAAGGGTAGGCCCTTTTGAGGTTGAAAGTAAATTAGTAGAACACCCAGCTGTTGCTGAAGCTGGGGTAATTGGGAAACCTGATGCCATCCGAGGTGAAATTATAAAAGCATTTATTTCACTTCGTGAAGGTTATGTGGTAACTGATGACCTATTAGAGAATATTAGAAATTTTGTAAAGACTGGTCTGTCAGCACATGCTGCTCCTCGTGAAATAGAAATCAAAGATAAGCTGCCCAAAACCAGGTCGGGTAAAATTATGCGGCGTGTCTTAAAAGCTTGGGAACTTGGTTTGCCAACAGGAGACTTGTCTACAATGGAGGATTAGAATTGTTCTGTTTTGGTACAGATGTAATATTTTTTGCTCTGTAATTGAACACATGGATAGATGAAGGTAACAAATCTAAGATTTTTTTTGGAATGTGAGCTTGGTTTTACATGAGTAATTTGTTGTTATATTTGGTATAAATTTTGCTAGTTAAGAATGATAGTAAGGAAACAGAGATGATGTTCGTTAGGATGGATTAAATTTTGAAGGAGGTTTTATTTTTGCAAGGATTAAATTCTGATGTGTGTGTTTATTGTGGGGATGATCTTTCAAAGTGGGAAAGAATCAGAAGCTATTGTTGGGATTGCAACGAATTAATGACGGATACTTACAATGAAGAGGTAGAAGAGTAAATCAAGCGGAGATTGGCATAAGAATTGCTTTAAATAAGGGTGGGTCTCTCCAATAGATCCTGAACCTCTTTTTAACCAACATCATTGATGTTGGCTTTTTTTTTATCTAAGCTGCTGATTGAATAACTCCTTTACATAAAATTGTTATATTTCAGCAATTATAGAATAATTTATTGAATATGGAGAAAACAAATGAGTTGACTATGGGGGTGAGTGGATGAAACCAGGAAATTGGCCCATTGTTGAACCGCATACTAGGGCGACCTTTCAAGCACTTGTTGAGGCGATTATTCCTTATTCACCAACTCTTGCGAGATTTGGAAATGAACAAACCTTTGGTGCATTGGAGGAGCATATTGATGAGTTTATGATATTGAAATTAGATAAGCTTTTGACAAGCAGTTATGGGTATTATTCTTGCAGAATTATCCTATCTAGGCCTACAGCATTTATGCTTGATGCCGCAGCTACACAATTAATCGTTACTGGTCAAACACAAGATCCGCAGACATTCCAATTTCCCTACGGAGGTCCATTTACTACACTATCAAGGAACGATAGATTTCGGGCGATCGAACTTCTGGAAAAGGTTAAAATTGATCTGGGAAGTCTCCCGCCACCTTATCAATACAATGCTGGGCTTGTAAAATTCATTTCTGGAGCTCTCAATTGGATGACTACATCAGGTTATTATTCAGAATGGTCAGGATATGGATCAACCCGCCTAGGCCAACCTGATAATCGAAGGGTAGAGTTTTTTCCCATTAGTTGGCTCCAGGTCGGTTATCCAGGGCCAGCATATGGATATCGGGATTTTAGAGGCTTTTTGTTGAATCCAAGCTTGAGAGGAAGGGATGATCATGACCTCTAATTTCGATGCGATCATTGTGGGAGCAGGTGGTGGTGGTGCAGTAATAGCAAAAGAGCTGGGAGAGCAGGGGTTGAAGGTTCTAGTCTTAGAGGCAGGGGCTTGGTACGGGAATAAGAAGTGGCCATATCCCAACCAGGAGAGGGGAGCTAAAAGTAGTTCAAATCCAGATGATCTAGATGTCGGTTTATTAAAAAAATATTACACTAAATATGAAAATGACATGAATGATGTAGTATCAGGGAAATTACGCTGGGGACCGGCTGATCGCAGGCGTCCACCCTGGGCTCGTGATTTGCCACAAAACGGATTTGTTTGGCAAGCCTCGGGTGTTGGAGGAACAACACAACATTATTGGGCCAATTCACCACGTGCCTATCCTCTTGCCATAGACAATGTTTGGCCGATCCCTTATTCAGAATTAATCCCATATTATGAAAAGGTCGAGTCAACATTACCTGTTTATTTTGCCGCAACAACATCTAAAGAGGAATTGTATTATTACGGTGCTTCCAAAGCAGGGTGGAGCCTCTTAGATAAAGTAAATATTACAAGTCCTGGTTATCGCCCCCAGCCTAATGCCATTCTTCCTCCCAATGAGAACCTGATGAATCCGGCTTATACTTTAGAGCAATTATCGAATATGGAAGGATGTACATTGGCCGGGCATTGTGTCAATGGATGCCCTCATGGTCCAACTGTTGATAAAATTGCTAAGCGATCAACGAATGTAAGCTACATTCCGCTGGCAATGAAGACAGGGAATGTTACCATCCAACCCAATGCATTCACGACAAGAATTCTAACCGATACAGATCCTAAAGAAGGGCTAAGAGCTGTTGGAGTTGAATACCGGGATACCTGGACAGGAGAAACACAAGAGGTTAGAGCTAATACGGTAGTGATGGCAGCGGGTGCTCTTGAGACTCCGCGTCTTTGGCTCAATTCAGGCTTGCCTCACAATTCATGGGTGGGAAGAGGCTTGACAAACCATTATTTTGATGCGGTAACAGGAATCTTCAATGAAAAAGAATTGAACAGTATATTGGGTAGTCCCGGCGTTAACTCATTTGTTGGCAATACTTCGGGTGCAAGATTCGATTACCCAGGGTTGGGTTGTATGTTATTATTTGGTCTTAGTCCTGGTCTTTTCTCAACTCTGGGTAGTTTAAGTAATGCAGGATATAATTTCCTACATCCTCACCCACCAGATGAGCCTTGGGATGCCTATGGTCGTGTAGTGGGTGTTCCGTTAAAAGAGATGATGATGAATTATCGGAGAATGTTGAGTTTACTGATCATTACTGCAGATGAGCCCCTTCCGCAGAATCGAGTGACAGTCCGTCCAACACTAGTGGATGAATATGGTCCCATTCCAATTGTTTCTTATACTCCTGATAAAGAGGCTAAGAATAAGCGTAACCAATTGGCGAAAATTGCGGCAGATATTCTTAAGAATGCAGGGGCAAAGGAAATCCTGCGAACCGATTTACCCCCAGGATTATTCCTTCATTTGGAAAGCACGATGCGTATGGGATATGTCGTTGATACTTCCTGTGAAGCAATTCAAGTGAAACGCCTTTTTATTGCAGATAACTGTGTTCATTATAATGCTATAGGAGGGGCTAACCCTACCCTTACCACACAAGCTCTTGCGGTAAGGACAGCGGAAAAATTGGTCAATAAATATTTTAGTTAACACGTTTGGCTGGCCGGCGATACGGTTCTACTTACCTTAGTGTAAGAGAATCGTATTTTTTATTTATAGCACTTTTGCAAATTTATCGGCTGAACGATTATGAATAAAAGTGGGAAATAAGGTGAAGATAAAAACAAATTAAGGAAACTACAGACTCTATTTCTAAGAGTATCTATAAATTTAGTAGAAAAATTTTTTGAAGAAAGGAGAGATGTATCAATTGGGGACCAATGAATTTTTTAAAATTTTCAGAGGCTTATTTACCACGAAAACCATTCAAAACCCAAAAAAACATCCAAGTGATGACAATGAAAAACATTGGGAAGATGAGTTACTAAGCCCCAACTTAGCAGAAAATATTTCTTTAATCAAAAGAATCTTTAAAGATTGTAGTGATGTAGTTTATCGAGAATTTAATGTGGGTATGGAACAAAAAATATCGGGTGTATTGATTTGGATGGATGGACTTGCTGATAAAACGACATTGAACTCCAATATTATGAAATCACTTATTGATGAAACACGGTTTATTAGCCCGAATGGAAATCATATAAATTCACGATCTTTTTCCTTGATCAGAGATAGTTTGCTTAGTGTAGCCGATATTAAGGAACAGGATAAACTAAATGACATTGTGCAATCTGTTCTCACGGGAGAAAGTATGCTCCTAATTGATGGGGTAGCTATGTCATTAATTGTAAGCACAAAAAGCTGGGAAAGCCGTGATGTATCGGAACCTGTTACTGAAGGAGTAGTTCGAGGACCGAGACAGGGTTTTACGGAAAATGTTAGAACAGGAACATCTTTGCTTAGAAGAATTATCAAAACACCTCAATTAAAGATGGAGCCATTCAAAGTAGGGACCTTAACCCAAACAGACCTTGTTGTGGCTTATATTGAAGGGCTAGCTAGTGAAAAAGTAGTCGAGGAAGTTCGGCGTCGAATCAACAGAATCAATATAGATGCGGTGATAGAAAGTGGGTATATCGAAGAATTAATTGAGGATCAACCCTTTTCTTTATTCCCCCAAATTGAACATACAGAACGCCCAGATAAGGCAGCTGCACAGCTGCTTGAGGGTCGTGTGGTTATTTTGACTGACGGAACACCTTTTGCACTCATT
>DATFAS010000094.1:0-4815 GCA_035254305.1 Bacillota bacterium | reverse complement strand
CTTCTTAATATGTTGATCCATCAATTAGAGAAGGATTTTGATTTGTTTTAAAGCTAGGTGATGGCCTCTTTTTCAAGTTGAATCAGCCAAGAGTTGCATACGGGCATATAGTGTGTATGGAAATACTTGGAGGTGAGATTTAAAGATGCCACAGTGGCAGCAACGTGTTTCTTATTTAGTGGGTCAGCCAGTCGGAATTTCCCTCATAAATGGTCAAGGGGTGTCTGGTGTGTTGTGCAATGTGGATGAGAGACAGAGGGTGGTCTATATTATGACTTATTTATACCAAAGTCAGTATGCAACCAAACATTATCGTTTTGATGAAATCCAAAACATCACGCCCTTCCCTGGATGTTATGCTCCACCCCCACAACCCTACCCAGGCCCGTTTTTTTAATAAAATATTCAATGGAGTATTTTATTTGATTGACTCGGCCCATCAGAAAGATGGGTCTGTTTTTTTAAACGCGTACTGTACTCTTCATCTCCGCACAGGTATAACAAGTTTTACCAGGTTTAAAGTCGTATGCAAAGACACCTCAAAAATAGATAGGAAAAAGCAGAATGATTATGTTGCGTAAGTATCATGATATTTGATAAGCTTTTCAAAAGAACCATCCTATATTAAGTCCTTGAAACAAGTAGGATGGAACCTAACCAAGAAGTATATATTAATCTCAGAAAGAGGTTTTCGTGTAGATATGGAGATCCAAATTATTAAATGTCACGGTTCTGGAAATGACTTTATCATGATTGATGAAATCAATCAAAAATTGGAATTTTCGGAAGACCAAAGAATTAAACTTACCAAAGCATTATGTAATCGAAACAGTATTCTTGGAGCCGATGGCGTTCTTTTTGTTTTGAAGAGTTCGAAGGCTGATGCCATGATGAGAATGTTTAACCCAGATGGTTCTGAAGCCGAAATGTGTGGCAATGGCCTGCGTTGTGCGGGAAGATTGGTTACTGATTTGTTGGGGAAAGTGCAAGCACAGGTAGAAACAATGAAGGCAGTCCTCGAAGTAAAAAAGGTGCAGGATATCTATAAAGATATAAAAACGTATCAGGTACAAATTTCACCTATTTCCTTGGAATTAGATTCTTTACCAATGAAATTTGGCAATGCAACTACCGTGATTGATGAAACGATTGAAAGCCTTTCGAAGGATTTAACCTTCACTGCCGTAAGCGTTCCGAATCCTCATCTTGTGACGATTGTTGAGGAGTACGATGAAGAGACATTTAAAACGATAGCAGAAAAGGCGAATTCCGATAGAAGTTTATTCCCAAATGGAGTCAATGTAAGCTTTGTTAAACAACTTGGAAATGCTTCCATTTTTGTTTTAACCTATGAAAGAGGAGTAGGTTTTACGAATGCGTGTGGAACCGCCATGTCAGCCTCTACTTTTGTTACTTGTCTTTTAGACATCAACAAAATTAACAGTGTCATTGACGTTTATAATAAAGGAGGAATGGTGCAATGTGTTGTTAATGAGGATCACATGGGTCCCCATTCGATCTCTCTCATTGGTAATGCGACGTACACCTTTACCTCCACAATTGAACTTGACTTTGCTAATCCAGATCAGTTTAAACAATTACATAAGAAAGAATGCCAGGATGAAGTGGCCAAATATGCAGAGTTAGAGGCATACATAAAGAGTAAATTTGAGCTTTAATCCTATGGTTTTATGTTGATAGCACCTCTTTCGTTTCGAAGAGGTGTTTTTCTTTATTCTTGTCATCTCTTTCATTCCATTGTAAACTAATCATATTAAAAAAGTTTACAATTGATTCATATTTTTTAACAAGAATGGGAGAGAGTTTTGTTATGACAACTAGAGAGATGATGTATGTTGCACTTTTTGCTGCTATTATTTGTGTATTAGGATTACTACCACCGATTCCGATTCCGTTTAGCCCTGTACCGATTACGGCTCAAACACTAGGAGTGATGCTTGTTGGCGGATTATTGGGTGCTAGATTAGGAGCTTATAGTCTTGGTATTTTTATTTTACTTGTTGCCGTTGGTGCTCCTGTCTTATCCGGTGGAAGAGGGGGATTTTCCGTCCTTACCGGCCCTAGTGCTGGGTATATATGGAGTTGGCCGATTGCAGCATTTGTGATTGGTTTATTAACAGAGAAGGTATGGAATAAGCTTTCCTTGTGGAAATCGTTTGTGATTAATATACTTGGGGGAGTCCTACTTATTTATGCAGTTGGAATCTCTGTCTTAGCTGGAATTACGGATACAACGTTTAAGAAAGCAGCTATTTCAGCACTTCTTTATATTCCAGGGGACTTGATTAAATGCTTCATTGCAGCCTATATTGCTGTCAAAATGAAAGCCCTACATCCACTTATTAAGAGGTAACTATGCTGATTACAAGCCCTTTAATCGATTATGCTAAACAACAGCCGAATAAAATCGCCATCGATGCAGGGAGTCAAAAAATAACCTATCGTGAATTCTATGACCATGTGGAGCAGATTTCTCATTACCTTACCCATTATAGGCGGCAGAACCCTGAAGCTGAAAAAAAGATTGCCTTTCTACTTCCAAACCGAATAGAATTTCTTGAGGTATTTCTTGGGGCAGCTATGTCTGGATGGATTGCTATTCCTCTTGATCCTAAATGGAGCGAGCAGGAATTAAGAGTCACCCTAGAAAACTGCCAACCACAGCTTTTACTTGTAGATGAAATGTTTCGTGGTAGATTTTCAAACTCTTCTAAATCCTTTTCTATTTGGGTGAAGCAAGATAATCCATGGAAAGACCTCGAAATAGAATCGATGGATGAGGGGACGAACCAATCTGTCTCGGATCAGTTTTCCTTTTACATGGGATTTACGTCCGGAACAACAGGTATACCGAAGGCATTCGTCCGTTCTCATCGTTCTTGGCTGCAGAGCTTTGAGGGGAGTAGGATCGAATTTTGTTTTACAAACGATGACCATATTTTAGTGCCAGGTCCACTTGTCCATTCTACCTTTCTTTATGCGGCAGTGCATGCTCTCTACATGGGTGCAACAGTGGTTCTACTGGATAAATTTTCACCGAATAAGGTCATCCATTGCCTTCTTTCTTTTCCGATTGATGTGATTTATATGGTCCCTACGATGTTTGAAGCTTTGACATCGACTATGGAGCAACGAGAGGTTCATCTAGAAGAGTATCCCTTAAGAAATATTCTATCTGCAGGTGCTAAGTGGAGTCCTCAATCGAAACGTAAGGTTGCTGAGGCTTTCCCTCAGGCCAATCTCTATGAATTCTATGGGGCTTCCGAGTTGAGTTTTATTACGATCCTTGGTCCAGATGGGAATCGCAGGAAACCAGATTCGGTGGGGCGAGCTTTTCATGGAGTAGAGCTCTCGATACGTGATGAAAATGGCAATGATGTAAAAACAGGTGAAGTTGGAAAACTATACGTACGTAGTGAATTGGTGTTTAGTGGGTATTATCGCAATGAGGAAGAGACGAACCATGTTCTCGTAAGAGACGGATGGGCAACGGTCCATGATCTAGGCTGGATCGATGAGGAAGGATATCTTTATCTAGTAGGCAGAGAGAAAAATATGATCATTTATGGTGGATTGAATGTCTATCCTGAAGAGGTAGAGAAGGTCATCAAACTTTTACCCGAGATCGATGAGGCGATTGTGTTAGGCAAACCGGATAAATACTGGGGGGAGAGGGTAATGGCTGTAGTCAGAACCAAACAGGGGATGCAGATAACAGATCGAGAGATTCAAGTACATTGTCGAAAATTCCTAGCTCATTACAAATGTCCTCGAGAAATGATAAGAATCGCTGAACTTCCCTATACTTCGAGTGGGAAAATTGCAAGAAAGTTACTAATGGATCGCATACTTGATTCAAGGAGTGAGAAATGAAAAAGGCCGTAATTGTCCAAGCCTACCGTACACCGATTGGCAAGAAGGGTGGGATCTGGAAGAATGATCCACCTGAATTCTTAGCTGCTGAGGTGATGAAGAAGCTAGTATTGGATTGTCACATTGACCCTGAGATGATCGATGATGTAATCCTCGGTAATGCGGCAGGTCCTGGTGGGAATCTCGCCCGCTTGAGTTCACTTAAGGCTGGGTTTCCCTACCGGGTTCCTGGTGTTACGATCGATCGACAGTGTGGATCAGGATTAGAGGCCATTAATCTAGCGGCTAGACTTATTCAATCAGGTGCAGGTGAGATCTATCTAGCGGGTGGCTTGGAAAGTACTAGTAGGGCACCATTGAAGATGGATTACATGGGAGAGGATCAGCCTCCTCGTATCTACAGCAGAGCTCACTTCTCGCCAGAAGAAATTGGGGACCCTGAAATGGGGGAGGCCGCTGAGAATGTAGCCGAACGGTATGGGATCAGCCGGGAAGAACAGGATCAGTATGCCCTACTCAGTTATCAAAAGGCACTTCAAGCAGAAAAGAATGGGAATTTTGATCGTGAAATGGTTCCTATTCGAGAAATCCGGGACGATGAATGCCCACGCCCATCTATGAATTATGGGAAGCTACTTCCTCGTATGAAGCCTGTTTTTCGTGAGCATGGAACGGTAACAGCTGGGAATTCCTGTCTCTTAAATGACGGGGCGGCTGTAGCTTTAATCATGTCAGAGGAGATGGCTCAGAAGCTTGGTTTACCACCGATGTTAACCTTCATTGATGCAGTTGCAGAAGGGGTGGATCCTCATTATCTTGGAATGGGCCCTGTTCCTGCTGTAAGGCGTCTACTGGCCCGAAATGAGCTAACCATTGAGGAAATCGATCGGATAGAATTTAATGAAGCATTCGCCTCACAGG
>DATFAS010000093.1:0-3061 GCA_035254305.1 Bacillota bacterium | reverse complement strand
AGCTGTTCGTTATTTAAGGTGTGTAAATTCAGCTTTAGAATCTGATCCTTGTTTGGGTGGACAAGAACGATTCCATCCTTATTATAAATATATGGATAACCTGTTCTTCCAAGTTTTTCAGTATTGATTATATCGACAAGCTTATCGATTAAGACCGTTGCTCCGACCACACCTGTTACTTGAGAATTCTGATAAATCGGGGTGGAAATCACCAGTACCATCTTCCCTGTTACCTTTGATATAAGTGGATCACTGACTACGGTTTTCCCTTGAATACTTTGCTTAAAATAGTCTCGATCAGATATATCCACTGTCGAATTTAAGGAAGTGTAAGCTTGCTGCCCTTTTAAATCGTTTGATACAAAAAACATCTCGTAATCAGAGTTTTTCTGAACGATAGATTGTAGATAAGGGATTTCAATAGTAGGCTGTTTCCCCTTCAATTGATCACTTTCCGCGAGTAAGGATAATTCATCCTTATGTAATACGGTCCAATCGTCAATTTTAGACTGGATAAAGCGGAGTTTGATATTTGCTTCATTCTGAAAATTTGTTTGTAAAAAATCTTCCGCTTTTTGATGGTTAATATAAGCGATTGTCCCAAGGGATAAAATAACAATGGGAATAAACATAAATAATAGCTTAAACTTTAATGATTTCAAAATCTCCCCTCCCATCTTGATGAAAAAACAATCTATTCTATATCAAATCATAAATACTGTATTTATCATAGGACAACCGATAATAGCTAGTCAACAGTTGTCACAATATTAACGAATAGATATTTAGGAAGGGTTTAATTTGAATCTTCTATTTTTCTAAATTGATTCACAAACATTTGATGATAAATACCTTCAGTAGAAATTAGTGATTGATGGTTTCCCTTTTCCATAATTTCTCCGTGATCAGTGACCATAATGGTGTCTGCGTAACGAATGGTATTTAACCTGTGGGCAATGATAAAGCTGGTTCGGTCTTTCATCATATGAAACAAAGCATCCTGAATATGCTGTTCAGTTCGAGTATCGATGCTACTCGTCGCTTCGTCTAGAATTAAGATGGATGGCTTAGCCAGAATCACCCGTGCTATGGCAAGTAACTGTCTTTGCCCTTGACTTAGATTTCCTCCATTTTCAGATAGCAGGGTATCATATTGATCTGGAAGGCGGCGAATAAAGCCATCTGCGTTAGCCAAAGCTGCAGCGGTCTTAATTGCTTCATCTGATGCATCAGGATTACCGTATTTGATGTTTTCCTTTATTGTCCCTGAAAATAAATAAGTATCCTGCAATACGATACCAAAGCATTTTCTAAGGCTACTTCTCGTATATTCTCGAATATCTCTACCATCTAGTAGGATACGTCCCTCTGTAACATCATAGAAACGTGTAAGAAGGTTCACAATTGTTGTTTTCCCTGCGCCCGTTGGGCCAACTAGAGCTGTACTAGTACCTGCCAAGGATTCAAAGCTTACACCTTTAAGGATTGGCACATCGGCACGATAACCAAAGCTGACATTTTCAAATACAACATGGCCTTTTGGATTTTTAAGATCAACAGCTCCTGGCAAATCTCCTGGCTCCTCTTGATCATCTAAGACTTCAAACACCCTCTCGGCACCTGCTAGGCCTGATTGAAGAACATTATAGATATTCGCTAAATCATTTAGTGGTCGAACAAATTGTCTGGAATAGCTTAAAAAACTGGCAATCACACCTACGGTAATGATACTTTTCACCGCAAGAATCCCTCCCACTACTGCCACAACCGCAAATCCTATATTATTGATCACATTCATAATGGGCATGAGAAAACCTGACCACATTTGTGCCTTTAATCCCACTCGATAAAGTTCATGATTCATTCGATCAAAATCTTCAATAGCCTGATCCTCATGATTAAATGCATGAACAACTTGTATACCAGAAATTGTTTCCTCAATATGACCATTTAGCATGCCTAGCTGGATCTGTTGGTTTTTAAACATCATGGCTGTCTTCTTCGTAACCGAACGAGTAAGCAGGAACACCATAGGAACAGTAATTAAGCTTGCTAGGGTTAGGATTGGGCTTAATATCATCATCATAATCAGAGAACCAATAATCGAGATGGCACCTGACATAAGCTGTGAAGTAGAACCAGAAATCGTTGTACTCACATTCTCAATATCATTCGATAATCGACTCATTACCTCTCCATGGGAACGAGCATCAAAATAGGCAATCGGAAGCTTTTGCAGCTTCTTAAATAAAGCCGATCTTAGGCTAGTTACAATTTTTTGTGAGATGCCCGCTATAAGCCAACCTTGAAGAAAGGTTAGAAACCCATCCATAATATAAGCTGCACTAAGCGCCCAAACACTCACTTCCAGAACACTAAAATTCACCTTCCCAGCTGTAGCCGACATGGAATCAATAGAAACACCGATTAGATAAGGCCCTGCCAGCATAATAGCTGCATCAAGGATGATTAGTAGAAAGATTAGAGTAAGCCACTTTTTTTCCTTTTCCATGTAGGACCCTAATCGTTTCAAAGTACCTTTTACATTTTTGGGCTTTACAATAGGACCTTTTGATGAACCACCAAAGCCTCTTCCATGTCTCATCATGGCAGCTGGTATAGGAGATTGGCTTGGTTTCTGCTCATTTGCTGTTGACATTCCTATGCAACTCCTTACCCTATCTGTGATTTATAAATTTCCTGATAAACCCTACAGGAGTCTAATAGCTCTTGGTGGGTTCCCATTCCTACTATTTCTCCATGATCTAATACAATGATTTTATCCGCATCCATAACAGAAGTAATACGCTGGGCAATTAATAGACAAGTAGCACCCTGTGCATACGTTCTTAAGGAATGTTTAATTCTTGTTTCTGTTGTTGTATCAACCGCGCTGGTACAATCGTCAAGAATGAGAATATCCGGTTTTCTTACCAATGCCCGTGCAATAGACAATCGCTGCTTTTGCCCACCTGAGAAGTTAATCCCTCCCTGTCCAATTCTACTTTCATAGCCCTCGGGAGAGCTAGAGATAAATTCGTGTGCCTCAGCCATTCTAGCT
>DATFAS010000092.1:0-7837 GCA_035254305.1 Bacillota bacterium | reverse complement strand
TAATTTTTCCGACAAGTAACATCCACAAAAGATTCATAGTTTATTTATATAACGAATCACCTTGGTAAAAAATATAACAAAAGGCCCACTCTTAATTTCGATAATTGGTACGAAGGTTCGATCCGCCCTGGCTACACTTTCTGATAGACTAAGGATATATTTAACAACCAAAATGAACGAAGAAAAAGGCAAAACCATTGAAAAATGGTGACGCAAAACTAAAGGGACTTCATTGGGAATACCAATAAGTCAGCCAGCTGCCTCCCGAAATAACCACAACCGGAGGTATGACCCATGTACCATGCTGATGATTTTGTCCAGATTCTCGAATCAAACGATTCAAGTTTAGTTTATGCAACACTTAGAAAAGTAATCCTAATGGATGAACAGCTTGATGATCAAGCAAGAGTCCAAAAACTTATACAATTAATGCATTCCTACAGTAAGGTGAACAATCACTCCGATTTAGCCTAAATATTGATAGACCCTCTATAGTAAAGAAAACGAATTGCCCATATGCGGTGACGGATCCGCAAATGAAAGAAGGATGACCGCTATGGGTCATCCTTCTTTCATCCAGCTACTTCAGGATTTGAATCTTTACATTCTGAATCCCAAAGGACTGAACTTCGTGATTGGAAGCTGGTATGTATAGATCCACTCGATTTCCTTTTATCGCCCCTCCTCGATCGGATGCCACCGCATACAATCCGTCCTTCGGCAGGCCATTATAATCATATCCTGTGATAAATAGCTTCGTACCTAATGGGATCACATCCGGGTCTACAGAGACCGTACCAAGTTGCAATGGATTACCCATAGCATCGAGGTTACCCGATTCATTGCCATAGGCGGTTGCTTTCGCCTCTATAACACCCACCACAGGTGACTCTGGTTGTTGCCCTAGACCCACTGTTTTCGATATAGGCTCCCAATAGACAGGCTGCCCGAGTGCCTCAGAGACAAATCGAACCGGAACGAAGAGACGATTATCTTCCACCTGTGCCGGTGTACCAAGATCGACTTCCTTACCGTTGATCTGCACCCTGTGTTGATCCGGTCTTAGGATGATTTGTTTGCCCTGCTTTTCGATGGAGATTTGATTTGTGGCACCATTCCAAGAGACATGATACCCAAGCGTTGTGGAGATGAATCGAACCGGAACCATCGTTCGACCATCATCACTCATGAATGGACTCGCATCCGGAAAACTAACTTCGGATCCATTCACCTCCACAGAAATCGGTGATTCCGCTGCATAACTGGGGGTTTGCCATAAGAAACCTACCGCCAGCATCGCAGTATACGTAGCCTTCAACCATTTATTCATTTTTACCTTTGACTCCCTCCTGCCTACGAGGTTAGTTGACGGATTCGGGTTGGAGTCACCCTAGAAAAAACGAATGTTTCTTCATTCACCCCTATTATTTCATCCCCCGCACTCTACTTCTTGAGTTTCGGCATTTACTCTAGGGTAATAGCATGGCAATACTATTGACCCTCTTAAATCTTCGATGGTTCAAATCAATTTATGGGGGTAGTTTCGACAAATTTCGCAGACAACCTTTATACTTAAAGCAAATTCTATTTTGATAGAGATCTTCGTGGAAGCCTCCACTTATAGAAGACAGACAGCATGCGCAGACCCACAATGAAAACAAAAAGCGTATACCATCCAACTGAGCTAGACACATAATGAAGTCCAACCACAACCCCCGCAAGCATCGCCCATACAGCATAGATCTCATCCCTTAACACAAGTGGTTTTCTGCAGGCCAACATGTCTCGGATAATCCCCCCACCAATGCCTGTCATCACTGAGGATACGACAATCGCTGTAATTGGGTGACCTAGCTGACTAGCATAGATCGCCCCTTGAATGGCAAAAGCAGATAATCCTATCGCATCAAAGAAATGCCCCCATTTATTCCATATTTTTACCCATCCTTTGGGGAGAATGGTAAGAATCGTTATCGTAATTAGTGAAACATTAATGAGTAATTGCTGATCCCATAGGCTAGAAACAGGTATCCCAATCAGAATATTTCTAATCACTCCCCCGCCGAATGCCGTAACAAGGCTAAGCGTGTAGAAGCCCCAAATATCATATTCTGCCTCCATGGCTACAACAGCACCACTAGCAACAAAGGCGATCGTACCAATAATGTCTAATACACTGTAATCCATTTGACCAACATCCTTCACTTTAATTTAATGCGCTAACGCAAAAAAAGGACTAGTGGAAGATAGACTAAAAAAACATCTACCTTCCTCTGTCCTTTGTACCTGAGAGTTTTGTTCTCCTTTGGTGGCTTATGGCTCTCTCCAGAGGTGCGTCCTATTGTGATTCACTTTGCCTGAAAGTTTCTATCCCAAGGTTTCTTATGAGATATTGCTCCTTCGGCGCCGGATGTAAATTCCAGTCTCTCGCACAATATTCAACCGCTATTATTTAATTCTGAACTATCATAAACCTTCTAAGCAAATTTGACAAGTGGTTTTTTACCCATCAAGGAAAAATCCCCATGCAAAGTAAGGTAGACCGTAGGACAACGGTTGACGCCCTCCTCCTCTTAAACCCTGGTAATGAGTAAGAGACAGACGTTTAATTCGTCTGTCCCTTATGATTACTTAGCAAGAAGTTTATCTAGGTATTTGATAACCTCTTCTGGTTTACCGGAGATCTTCTCGACACGTTTAATATCCGCTTCTTCTTTTTCCAACGATTTCTTCAACACTTCTTCTTCCATTTCCTGTGGAACAACAACCACACCGTCAGCATCCCCTACGATAATATCGCCAGGATGGACACTAACCCCACCACAAGAAATCGGAACGTTAATTTCTCCCATTCCTGCTTTTCCACTTGCCGCAACCGTTGTCCCTAAACAGAAAACAGGGAAGCCTAACTGCTTAATTCCTTCAATATCTCGAATAACCCCATCAACGACAATTCCTTTGATCCCCAAGGTTTGGGCGAGACCTACTACAAAATCACCTGCAATCGCACGATATGTGTCGCCCTTTGCGTCTACAACCAAAACATCGCCAGGCTTTGCCTCTCTAATCGCTTTCAGAAAAACCTGATTATCTCCCACTGGCATCTTCACCGTGAAGGCTCTTCCTGCTAAACGGTATTCATCCTTCAGAGGTTTAATGGTTGGTGCCATGTTATTCATACCTTGTAGTGCATCTGAAACACAAGTTGTTGGAACGTTCTCGAATTGCTTAACAATATTCATTTCTCATTTCTCCCCACTTTTCATCTATACTATAATTAACCATAATATACCATAGTCAGATAATTTATTGAATAAAATTAATATCGATTTCTTCCTTTTCTTCTAAACCAAGAAAAAACCAAACCTATCACGACGATCCAAAACAGAATGCCAAAGAAAGAAAATCCTCCACCATAACCACCGTAACCATAATACCCTCCACCAAAGGGGTGAAAAATACTCCCTAACATAGAACCTGCAAAAGCTCCTGCCCCAAATGCCCCTACATTAGACCAAAAGCCACCTGAACGAGCAGGTGTTCCTGTTCCCACACCGGGTGTTCCGTAGCTACCTGTTGGATTGGTCACATTAGGGCTTGGACGACGGACACCTGAACTAATCGGTTGTCGTGTAGCCCCTCCTATACTTCCCTGTCCTCCACTGTACGAACCCCGGCGACTTGCTTCGATTTGTGTTCCTTGGTCAACATTTGATGTATGCTGCTGTTGTTGTGGTTGAGCCGTACATCCTAGACTCGTAAACAAAAGAAAAAAGAGAATAATCCATTTTGTTCGTTTCATGATGGTCTCCTTCAGGCTTTTTCCTTATAATTTACTGTTCCCTAGCGGATTACTCCGTCCATTCTTCACGGCAAAATAAAATTTATTCCTAACAGATTATTCAGTTTTTTAGTTACTAACCTTTTGGTATAATTGAACCATTATAGTGTTTAATCAAAAATAGTTTAGAAGAGGGGAAACACAAAAGATGAGCATAGTTCAAGAAGAACAAGGTTATTTTGGACAATTCGGCGGGAGCTTTGTCCCACCTGGACTACAAGAAGTACTTAATTATTTAGCAGAACAATTCTATAAATACAAGGATGATCCCGAATTTAACGAGGAGTACCAAACTCTTCTGAAAGAATATGTAGGTCGCGAAAACCCACTTACATTCGCCGCACACTTAACTGAGAAATTAGGCGGGGCCAAAATCTATCTTAAGCGTGAGGACCTAAACCATACAGGCGCACACAAAATTAATAATGTAATTGGACAAATTCTCCTTGCTAAGCGAATGGGTGCTAAGCGGGTAATTGCTGAGACTGGTGCCGGGCAGCATGGGGTTGCCACAGCTACTGCCTGTGCTATGTTTGGGATGGAATGTATTATCTATATGGGTGCAGAAGATACAGTCAGACAAGCCCTTAATGTGTTTCGGATGGAGCTTTTAGGTGCCAAGGTCGTTGCAGTGAAGAAAGGTCAAGGCCGTCTAAAGGATGCCGTAGATGAGGCCTTGAATGATTTGGTTCAGAACTATAAAACAACCTTCTACCTACTCGGCTCTGCTGTTGGACCACACCCTTTCCCAACTATGGTTAAGCATTTTCAATCCATCATTAGTGAAGAATCAAAGCGACAAATTCTAGCTAAAGAAGGTCGCTTACCTGATGCAGTCATCGCTTGTGTGGGTGGTGGAAGTAATGCGATTGGTGCATTTGCCCATTATATGGAAGATCCTACCGTTCGTTTAATCGGGGTAGAACCCGATCAAGCACCATCCCTTACACAAGGAGTACCCTCGATTATCCATGGCTTTAAATGCCTCGTACTTCTAGATGAGGATGGCAACCCAAAACCAACCTACTCCATTGCAGCAGGTTTAGATTATCCGGGAATTGGACCCGAACACAGCTATTTGAAAGAAATCGGTCGTGCTGAATATGTTACCGTAACGAACGAGGAGGTCCTTGAGGCTTTCCAAATTCTATCGAAGACAGAAGGAATCATCCCCGCACTAGAAAGTGCACATGCAGTTGCTTATGCTCTGAAGCTTGCACCAACACTTGACCCTGAGCAAATCCTCATCGTGAACCTATCTGGCCGTGGCGATAAGGATGTGGAACAAGTCTTCCAAATGTTGAAAAAGTAATCTTTTAAACAAAAGGAATAAGATGTACTGATGCCCAGCACGTCTTATTCCTATTTCCCCTTTAACTTTTGAAGAATTTTGGATGTTCTGCCTTGATTTCATCTCCCTCAACGACAACAAGACGAAGATGCTGCTTCATCCATTGTTCACCTTGCACAGGATCCTTGTCCCTTATCGCCTCAAATATAAGCTGATGATGATCCATAATTTGGTCCCAATCCAAGTTCATTTGTAGTCGTAACAATCTTAACCGATTAAAATCCATATTCAATTGTTGAATGCTATTCCATATTCTTTCCTTCTTACAACCCTGAAAAATCGTTTGATGAAACTCATCATCAAGTTCATGTAACCTGATATTGTTTCTCGCTATAGCCTCTAATCTCTGCAGCTTCACATTCGCTTCTAAAGACAATAAAGCTTCTGCTGGAAAATGATTACATGCAAGCTGGGTGACTGCCCTCTCCATATGCTCTCGCATAAATCGTCCCTCTTCCACCAAATCAAGGTTGATTCGGGAGACAAATGTACCTCTCTGAGGATAAACCTCAAGAAGCTCCTCCTGTACCAGCTTTAAGAAAGCCTCCCTTACGGGCGTTCTGCTCACTTCTAATTGTTCTGCAATCTCATTTTCTGATATCGATCGACCGGGTTCTAGCTCAAGATTTAAAATATTGGCTCGCAGCGTCTGATAAACATGATCACGCATTGAACCCTTTACATTAAAATTCAGCTTCATAATCTCCTCCTAAATCAATTATAGCAAACTTGTATACTTGTATGGTAATTAGATTTTCAAAAAAATATACTGTTCTAATGAGACAGTATAGAGAATGACTACTAAGACTTAAGTCATAATTTAAACTTCATCACTAGTTCTTCTAGTTTCTTCGCCATATTCCAAGCTTGATAAACAGCTTTCGTCATTTTCTCGACAGCCTCTAGCTCCTTCTGTGCTGAAATCGCCACTTGTTCCGATTCTTGTGCATTTACTCGTGCAATGCTTGCCATATCGGCAATCGTGGCGTTAATCTGCTGGCTGCCTGCCGAAAGCTGCTGTGATGTAGCAGAAACATCCTGAATTTCACCCGAAACCTGCTCAATCCCACTAAATATATGAGTAAAATTAGCTTGTAACTGATGCATCATCAGGACTCCGGATTCCACCTCTTCTGTTACCTTCTTCATAGAAGAAACGGTCTGGATAGAATCATTATGAATCCCACGAATAATCCCTTTAATTTCTTCTGCTGATTTCGATGATTGTTCAGCTAGCCTCCTTACCTCTCCGGCAACAACTGCAAAGCCTTTTCCTTGATCTCCTGCCCGAGCTGCTTCAATCGTAGCATTGAGAGAAAGTAGATTGGTTTGACTAGAGATTTCGTTGATCACCGAAACAATCTCCTCAATACTTTGCAATCGTGAGTTTAATGAAGCAACAACGATGGAAGATTCTTGTGTGCCAGCGCTAATCTTCTGCATTTGTTGAAGGACTACCTGTACACTATCCTTACCCTTACTCGCATGTTGGCTGGTTTCATTAGAAGCCTCTGATACATGGGTCGCATTCTCTGCAATACGCTGCAAACCCATCGACATTTCCTCTATTGCTTGTGCCCCTTCAACGGATTGCTGATATTGCCTGTTAGCCCCATTGGCCATCATTTGTATCCGTTTATTGACTTCATGGATGATATCTACAACTTCCTCCATATCAGAAAGCAGTTCATTCGAATTCACTTCTAATTCATTGGATTGATCCTGTACCTTCGTAATTGTCTGTCGAATTCCATGGATCATATGATTATAGGACTCCGTTAACCTCCCAATTTCATCATTTGCCAAATATTTCGCCACACCGGTAAGATCTCCATTTTCAGCTAGCAGCATGACGTTTTCAATCTCCTTGATTGGTCTCGTAATCATCTGGATAAAGACAGCTCCGAGAAAAGATAAAATAAGAAGTGCGGATACTGTAAATGATAAATTCATCCATAAGAAATGCTCAATTCCTGCTTCACTTTCATCATGCAAGAGCTTGGCATCATTTTCACGGTTCACAATCAATTTTTCAAGAAAACCGATCGTTTTTTTCCGATCCTTTTCTACCTGACTTTCAATTAATGGATAAGCCTTCTCTGATTGATTTGCTAATGCAAGATTAATCACTTCCTGTCGGTGCTGTCGATAAACCAACAAGCTGTCCCGAAATTCATTCCATATTCGCTTTTCTTCAAATGAAAGAGAATTTTGATCAAAGGCACTAATCATTTGATTATCCACAACAATTAATGCTTGGATTTGTTTTTGAAGCTCTTCTTTATAAGACTTATCAACGGTAAGAATCATTTTTAACACATCTGCATCTATGATTTCCAAGTTTTGTTGGATATTCTTCATCCTAGATACCGATTGAAAAACATCTTCATACATGGCTTTCGTATCCTGATTTAACTTGTTTCCATAAATATAATTAAGACTGCCAATCCCACTAACAAAAGTAATGGCAATTAAAATCATAAGGAATAATTTATTTCCAATCTTCATGTTTCGATACCAATTCATCATCCCCACCCCTTGCTTTAATGTATGTGGTAAGGGAAAGGGCTTCGATAAACGACTACACAAATATATAAAATTGGTTGTATCAATGATTCATTTATTTTCTAGGAAGCATTATCAAT
>DATFAS010000091.1:0-5203 GCA_035254305.1 Bacillota bacterium | reverse complement strand
TTCTAACCCTTTACGCCACAAAAAGCCCTATCTTAAGGATAGGGCTTTTTGAATAGAGTGACAATATGCAAATTGTGTAACTTATATCTTAAGAAGATTTTAATTTAGCAAGCTCAGGTAGAAGCTTATCATTAAGAACCTTGATATAGGTACCTTTCATTCCTAGTGATCTAGATTCAATGACTCCGGCACTTTCAAGTTTGCGAAGGGCATTAACAATAACGGAACGAGTGATACCTACGCGATCTGCAATTTTACTTGCAACAAGTAATCCCTCTTTTCCATCTAATTCCTCAAATATATGCTCTACTGCTTCAAGTTCACTATAGGATAAAGATCCAACAGCCATTTGCACAACAGCCTTACTTCTAGCTTCTTGTTCGATTTCTTCTGCTCGTTCACGAAGAATTTCCATTCCAACAACAGTTGCTCCAACTTCCGCTAGAATAAGATCGTCATCTGTAAAGGTTCCGCTAACTCTTGCAAGAATTAATGTCCCAAGACGATCTCCTCCACCAATGACTGGAACAAGGGTAGTGAGTCCATTTTTAAAGATATCTTTCATTTCTACTGGAAAAGCTGTATATGGACTATCAATGTCAAGGTTTGCAGAGGTTTCCTCTACTTTTAATAATTGTGTGCTATAATCACCAGGAAATCTTCTTTCCTGAAGCATACCAGAAATACGTTCATTATTTACCTCTTGAGCAATGGCATACCCAAGAATTTTCCCCTTACGACTTAGGACAAAAGTGTTCGCTTCAATAACTGAACTTAATACTTCAGCCATTTCCATAAAGTTTACAGGATGTCCAGCAGTTTTTTGTAATAAACGATTGATTCTCCGAATCTTAGACAGTAAATCCATTCCATTTCCTCCTGAATAATCATTATTTCTTTTTAAATAGGTTCATTTCTTTGAAGCTTTCCTTAATGACAAGGATCAAAGAATATATTGCGAGAGGTCCCTGTTCTTCACAATACCCTTCAATCTTTCGTCAACATATTGTGGCGTAATCGTTACCTTCTCCATCATGATATCTGAGACATTAAAGGACAGATCCTCTAACAGTTTCTCTAATATCGTATGCAATCGACGAGCACCAATATTGTCCGTGGATTCATTCACTTCTCTAGCCATTCTAGCGATCGCTTTAATAGCCTCGTCAGAAAATTCGATTTTTATTCCTTCCGTTTCCAAAAGTGCAATATATTGTTTAATTAAAGCATTTTTTGGTTCAAGGAGAATCCGTACAAAATCCTCTTCTGTGAGACTCTTTAATTCCACACGAATAGGAAATCTCCCTTGTAGTTCCGGAATTAAATCCGATGGTTTCGAGATATGGAAGGCCCCAGCAGCAATAAATAGAATATGGTCTGTTTTTACCACCCCATATTTTGTATTGATCGTGGATCCTTCAACAATAGGTAGAATATCTCGCTGAACACCCTCTCTTGATACATCAGGAGAGCCTGTTTGTTTTCCAGTGATCTTATCGATTTCGTCGATAAAAATAATTCCACTTTGTTCTGCTCTTTGAATGGATTCCTGATAAACTTCATCCATATCAATTAGCTTATTAGCTTCTTCCAGGGTAAGTAATTTCCTTGCCTCTTTAACACTAAGCTTACGCTTCTTCGTTTTTTTCGGAAGGATACTACCAAACATCTCCTGGATATTCATCCCCATTTGTTCAGTTCCCGCACCAGCGAACATATCAAGCATAGGAGGAACAGAATCTTCCACCTCAAGCTCAATTACCTGATTTTCAAGCTCTCCTGCCGCTAACTGAAAAGCAACCTTCCGTCTTTGAGCACTGATCTCAGCTTCGTCTGCAGGCGAAGTACTCTTAACAGGCTCATTTTGATTCGGGAAAAACATTTCAAACGGGTTTTTAAAGGATTTAGCTGATTTGGGGGATGGAACGAGAAGCTGTACAAGCCTCTCTTCGGCAAGTTTTTCAGCTCTGTCTTTAACCATCTCTGTTTTTTCTGCCTTCACAATGCGTATAGCTGTTTCTACTAAATCCCGAACCATAGATTCCACATCACGGCCAACATAGCCAACCTCAGTGAACTTGGTAGCTTCAACCTTAATAAATGGAGCCCCAACCATTTTGGCTAGGCGGCGAGCAATTTCTGTTTTCCCTACACCCGTTGGACCAATCATAAGAATATTCTTAGGTGTAATTTCTTCTTTAATTTCTTCGGAAAGCAGACTTCTCCGATAACGATTTCGCAAAGCAATTGCCACTGATTTCTTAGCATCCGATTGCCCCACAATATAGCGATCGAGCTGTTCTACAATTTGTCTTGGTGTAAAACTTTCAGCTTTATTCATAGGCCACCCCACTACTCAAGTTCTTCCACGACCAAATTATGATTTGTAAAAACACATATATCCGCTGCTATAGTTAAAGCTGCAGTTGCAATTTCTTTTGCTGTTTTTTCTTCGCCAGCAAACTGTTTAAGAGCCCTGCCTGCTGCTAGAGCATAATTCCCACCCGATCCTATGGCAAGTATTCCATCATCCGGCTCAATAATCTCACCGTTTCCCGAGATTAGTAAAAGATACTCTTTGTTCATGACAATCATCATAGCCTCAAGTCTGCGAAGGACTTTATCCGAACGCCATTCCTTAGCTAACTCTACAGCAGCCCGTTGAAGATTACCATGATATTCTTCAAGTTTTCCCTCAAATTTTTCAAATAAGGTAATCGCATCAGCCACAGATCCCGCAAATCCAGCTACTACCTGTCCACGATACAGCCTTCTAACTTTTTTTGCTGTGTTTTTCATCACTACACTATTTCCGAAAGTTACTTGGCCATCACCTGCCATAGCTGCGCCTTCCTTATGATGGATGGCAAATATAGTTGTTGCATGAAATGTTGTTTCCAAGGGAAATACCCCTTTCTCCACTTACGTGGGGAATATGTAGTTGAATAAACAGGTAATCCAACTAATACATGCGTTCAAAATTAAAGCAGAAGAATGGGAGCCCCAAAATTAAGCCCCCATTAAGCATTATTCATATTATCATATTCTAGTTATTATTGGCAACTCAATTGTGTGTGTTTGCGATAAAATTCTGAATTGTTGCAAGTGCTCTATCCGCCATCAACTTATACCTTTCTTGCTTATTACGGATTCTCTTCTCAAGTGGTGGGAAGAGCCCAAAATTAGCGTTCATAGGTTGAAAATTAGTCGGGCTAGCTGTCGTAATGTAATGTGCCATGCTGCCTATTGAAGTTTCCTCAGGGAACACAAGAGGTGTTTCTCCCTTGACAAGACGCGCTGCATTCAACCCTGCTATAAGCCCAGATGCAGCAGATTCTACATACCCTTCTACCCCTGTCATTTGTCCTGCAAAGAATAAATCTTCACGCTTCCTAAACTGATAAGTTGGTTGTAGAAGGTTTGGACTATTGATAAATGTGTTGCGATGCATAACACCATAACGAATAATTTCGGCATTTTCCAAACCTGGTATCAGTCTAAATACTCGTAGCTGATCCCCCCACTTCAAGTGCGTCTGGAAACCAACAATATTATATAATGTAGCCGCACTATTATCTTGTCGTAATTGAACCACTGCGAATGGTTGATTGCCTGTCCTTGGGTCATTAAGACCAACTGGCTTCATTGGTCCAAATAATAGGGTCTGCTTCCCTCTCCTTGCAATTTCTTCAATAGGCATGCAGCCTTCAAAAAATATTTCTTTCTCAAATTCCTTCAGAGTCACTACCTCAGCGGAGATTAGTGCCTCATAAAAAACGCTAAATTCTTCCTCGGTCATAGGACAGTTCAAATATGCAGCTTCGC
Source organism: Bacillota bacterium (assembly GCA_035254305.1). Taxonomy (GTDB): domain Bacteria; phylum Bacillota; class Bacilli; order Aneurinibacillales; family RAOX-1; genus DATFAS01. The sequence goes on along the minus strand of DATFAS010000091.1, from coordinate 1,378 downwards.
CCTTATCGTAGCGTGAAGCAAGGAACACCTTTTCCAAATCAATGGTCTCTCGATCTATAATGGGGGCAGCAGCATCGTAGAAATATAGGTATTCTCCCGTCAGTTGCTTTAGCTTGTCCGATAATGAAGGAGAGGTGAGAGGTCCCGAGGCTATCACACATACTCCATCTGGAATTTCTTCGATCTCCTTGTTGATTACCGTAATATTCGGGTGATTTTTAATTTCTTCTGTTACCTTTTCCGCGAATTCATGACGATCAACTGCCAAAGCACCCCCAGCAGGAACCGCACATGCATCCGCAGATCGTATAATGACTGAATTTAGTCGGCGCATCTCTTCTTTTAAGATTCCAACAGCATTGGTTAAACCATTAGCCCGCAAAGAATTACTACATACTAATTCAGCAAATTTGTCTGTATGATGCGCAGGTGTTTGCTTGACAGGCCGCATTTCATATAACGTTACCTTTACACCAGCTTCGGCAGCCTGCCATGCTGCTTCACTCCCAGCAAGCCCTGCACCCACGATCGTTACTTGTTGCATACTTAATCCCTCTATTCTTTTTTTGTAACTAAAGAAACTAGTTGCCCTTATGCGAAGACAGAATTTGGGTTCATTACTTATACCTCCCTATCCGCAAAAGAACAACGGCTACGATTATGCCATTTCTTCGACATAATCGCAAGCCGTGCATTGTACACTTGATTCTTTCTTCCCTTTCTTCTCTACAAGCATAGAGGTACACTTCGGGCACTTACGTTCGATGGGTTTATCCCAGGAAATAAAATCACACTCTGGATAATGGCTACACCCATAGAAGGTTCGTTTGCGTTTCGATTTTCTTTCTACAATGGTTCCCTCACATTTCGGACAAGCAACACCGGTTTCCTTTAGAATAGCTTTGGTATTTCGGCATTCCGGGAATCCGCTACACGCAAGGAACTTACCAAATCTTCCTAGCTTATAAACCATTGGTCGCTGGCATTTCTCACAGAGTTCATCTGAAACTTCATCCTCGATTTCAACTTCCTGCATATACTGATCTGCTACTTCAAGTCTTTTCTGAAATCCTTGATAGAAGTTCTCTAAAACTCCCGACCAGTTTGCCTTACCTTCTTCAATTGAATCAAGATCTTCCTCCATCTTCGCTGTAAAGGTAGAATCCAAAATCTCAGGGAAGAATTCCTCCATGAGTTCAATAACTATTTCTCCTAGTTCAGTAGGGATGAAGCGTTTTTCCTCTAATGCTACATATCCACGCTTCTGAATTGTCTCAAGTGTTGGGGCAAATGTACTCGGTCTTCCAATTCCAAGCTCTTCAAGCGTTTTAACTAGTCTAGCCTCTGAATATCTAGGCGGTGGCTGTGTAAAATGTTG
>DATFAS010000090.1:0-16919 GCA_035254305.1 Bacillota bacterium | reverse complement strand
ACCTGACTTTAATTTAATATTTTTTACGGCTACATGTTTTTCACCTTCTAGTACAGCGCCATATTCTGCTACCTTGTTTGAATCAAAATATATTAGATTTTTGAACAAAATAAACCTCCCTTTTTTCTGATGGATAGCATTATTTTTAGAAGTTGTATTTACATAATTATACTAATAACCTCAGGATATATCGATTCATTTTCAATAGTGTAGCGTCAAGAACATTGATTTGTTCTTTAACACTACTCTTAAAAACTACAACTGTGTTTTTACTTGTGATATGGTTCCCCCCGATTAATCTTGAACCCACGATAAATCTGTTCCAATAGAATCAATCGTACAAGCTGGTGAGGAAAGGTCATTTTGGAGAAGGATATTTGTTGGTTGGCGCGTTTTAGTACTTGCGTGGATAGACCTAGGGAGCCTCCAATGATAAAAGCAACACTGCTTTTACCATATGTGGCCCATTGGTCTAGTTGGGAGGCTAATTTTTCGGATGACCACATTTCACCTTCAATCGCTAAGGCGACAACATGGGTGTCTGGCTTGATGTTTTGTAGGATTTTCTCACCTTCACGGTCCTTTACAATCAGCATTTCAGCATCACTTAGATTTTCTGGTGCTTTTTCATCGCTAACCTCTATGAGTTGGACCTTCGCATAGGGAGTCATACGTTTGAGGTATTCATCTATTCCCATCTTGAGATACTTCTCTTTCAACTTACCCACAGAAATGATCGATATATGCATTCTTTTCCCCTAATCTCCTAAGTTATCCACAATTTTTATCCACATATACACAGGTCTCTGTATATATTTTGCAATTCTGTATTTTGTTAAACCATATTTTTATTTATTAAACAATTAAATAAATGGGTTCTCGATCACAGAAATCACAGCGTGCGGGAACAGTCCAGGCAGTAAATGATGTTTCTTTTAACTTATAGATATCTGGTGCGTCCTCGTATTCATCAAGAAATTGTTCAATAGCAAGATCCATATGATCTCGACAACTTACAAACATAGTTATACCTCCACAGCTTATTATTTATTTTATTATCCACAGAAATGTTCTCTTATCAGTATAACCGTAGTTATCCCCAAAATGAAGAAAGGATAAGGCTAATGATCAATACCCTATCCTGTGGATATCTATTGTTCCTGCTTAAGAGCAATCACACTCGACATTTGCTTTCCATCCCGATAGAACGTGACTTTAACGTTTTGTCCTACTTGTTTTTTGGTATACATATATCTTCTTAATTCAGCTGAATTACTTACCTGCTGATCATCTAATGCCGTGATCACATCATAAGGTTTAAGTCCTGCTTGGGCAGACCCAACAGCCTCAATGACCACAATCCCTTCCGTCACATTCGTTGGCAGCTTCAGTGTATGTTGCCAGTGATAAGTTGGAATTTCTTGCAGATCCTTAGGAACTATACCCAAATATGGCCGTTTTACCTTCCCATACTGTACGAGATCATCAATAATGGGTTTCGCATCATCAATCGGTATAGCAAAGCCAAGCCCTTCAACACCTGTCTCTGAGATCTTCAAGCTATTAATCCCAATCACCTTGCCTATTGCATTAATTAGGGCCCCTCCACTATTTCCTGGATTAATAGCAGCATCCGTCTGAATCGCATTAATTTCCCAATCTGGCTGACCATCCTCATTCACATCTACTGGCATACTCCGATTCAGCGAGCTAATAATTCCTTGCGTAACCGTCCTTGAGAAGTGTAACCCTAAAGGGTTCCCAATGGCAATAGCCGGTTCCCCTACTTGTAAGGAAGATGAGGAGCCTAACTCAGCTACACTGTCCACTCCTTTGGCCGGTATTTCTAGAACAGCCAAATCTGTTAATGGATCCGCCCCCAACACACGCCCTTTCACACGAGTGGTGTCAGGAAGGGAAACCTCTAAATCACTAGCCCCTTTAATTACATGATAATTCGTAACGATCAAGGCTTTATCATTATTCTTCGAAAAGACGACACCAGATCCTGTTCCACTTTCTACTGCTTTCGTATTGCTGGACCATAAATCCTTCATCTTCTGTATATTAATGATTCCTACAACAGCCTTTTCTACTTTGCGTACTGCTTTGACTGTGTCTGTTTCTACTTTCACATTTACCGTTTGCTCTGCATCCTTTTTCCCACTAGTAGATACAGGCACGGAAGTAGCAGTGGATATCTCCCCACTGGCAGGAAAATGAACAAAACCCGTACGAACAAGAGTTGGCAGGGATTGCAGCACCATCATCCCACCTAAAGCAGCGGACAAGAAGGCCGTAATTACGACTGAAAATAGGCCAAATGATCTCCTTTTTTTATGGTTAGGATGTTCATATTCATCATAATAACCCATAGATCTTCCTCCTCTCACAGGTATATAAATCTAGTAATCAGGCTATTAATAAAAGTATAACCAATCCTCACTATATGCAATCATAGTATTCGTCATTCCGTCCATACCATTATAATAGAAAGGAATTGAGAATCCATGAAAAAAGACTATCATCCTCTAGATGAAATTAACTTAATAGGCCAAATCGCAGACTTAAAAGAGGTAAACTATAAAAATACGCTAGTCTTCACAGCTTTAGTTGAGCTTCTTGTAGAAAAGGGGATTCTAACCCGTAACGACATTATTAATAAAGCGAAATCCCTCGAGGTAGATTTGGCTATTCATTTTGTTCAACAAAAGGACCTGAACTAAATTTCATCCATAGAGGTAGGCTTTATCGGAGACGTATCAAAGAGTCTAACATCTTTATCTACAACGTATCCACTTTCCTCTAAAATATTTTTCACAGTTAATCGAGCCAGTTCAGTCATATTATTATCTTTACTTAAGTGGGAGAGGTAGATTCTCTCTCCTTTTCCACTAATCATGTCACTTAGTGCTGATGCTGAATCTTCATTCGAAAGGTGTCCTACGTCACTTAAGATCCGCCGCTTAATATTCCATGGATAATGACCCATTCTTAGCATTTCTACATCATGATTAGATTCAAAAATATAGGCATCCGCACCGGACACCGTGTCCTTAATTCGTTGGCTCACATAGCCTAAATCGGTAGCCAAGGTTAGTTTTTTCTCCCCTTCATAGAAACAAAAGCCCATAGGAAATGCTGCATCATGAGAAATAGCAAAACTCTCAATAGCTAGATCACCGAAGTGCTTGACTTCTCCATCCTCGAAAAGGCATCTCTGCTCTTCAGGAACCTCTCCAATCAATGTATCTAGCTCTCTCCATGTTTTTTCATGTGTGTAGACAGGCAATTGATATCGCCTAGCAAGAACACCTACACCTTTAATATGATCTGTATGCTCGTGTGTCACAAGAATGGCATCCAGACTTTTAGGGTCTACACCCACTTCTTGTAATTTCGATTCGATCTGCTTCCCACTAAGCCCAGCATCAATGAGGACTCTCGTTTGTTTCGTTTCGACATAGATTGAATTGCCAGTACTCCCACTTGCTAAAACACTAAATTTCATGCTGCTTACCCCCGATTTTACTCCTTCTTAGGTAGTGCTGGATTCTTCTCGATTACACCTGTTATTCCATTCACATATTGGATCTGCCCCGAACCGTGGATAATTCGCCAAACTGGAGCAATTACTTGAATATCTGCATCATAGGTGTGTCCATAATACCCCAATTCAATCGAATGAATCGTTTCTCCGTTATGAATCAGACCACTTTCTATTAATGTTCTTGTAGCAGCTAAGGATGAAATAACCTTTTTTCCTGACCCCTTATTCACGACTTGAAAATGTCTTTGACGATACCCCGTTGTTTTATTATCCATTTGGTTCAATTCTAGAGTTGCCCCAAAAAAAGGATAATTGCCCCACTGTTGAAGATAGATGAGTTGAGTTGAATTGCTCAAATCCTTATCTATCACATAATCCTCCGCATACAAAATCTGTTCAGATAACCCCTTCGGAAACTCTCCTTTCGGTTGATTCCCTGGTATTGGCATCGGATGAATAAACCTCGATTCTAGTGTATTACTAATTATCCGTAGATCCTGGTTGGCGAGTACACTTGTCGTTCGATTATCAAATTCTTCGTATTTAATATTAAGGTAGTTCATTTCTGGTGTTCCAGTTGGAGCCTCCACATTGAGTTTAATATCCCTTGCCTTCAGCACATCTTGGAAACTAGAGGTAGAACCTAATGCTTGCCCAACTATCTCTAGATTACTTCCTCTGCTGGACCAAAGTTGATATCCTAAGAAGCTATCCAATAGGAGGAACGCTATGATTAGTATGGTCTTCGCCCTTCTCCAATCCATGGCTATCCTCCTTCTTATCTGCAGCTGTTGCTTCTATAAATACAGGATCTTTTCCCTCCTGTTTAATAATCCACTTAGGAGACAAGATCAAATGATTTTCATTAATTTTTGCTTGATAACCCAGCAATAGATCAGAAATATCCTCCAAATGAATCCCTAATTCAGTTAGCTTTGTAAGAAGCTCCTGCCCAGAAATAACCTTAACATTCTGGTGATTGATAGAAGAATCTAGATTAACCAACGATCGTTGAAATCCAGAAACATAAGACCCTTGTGTCTCGACCTCTATGGATCCAAGAAGTCCTTTCTTCACCCCATAGAAAGGGTAAGAGCCTACGTATTGACGGAATTGATAGGTCTCTACCCCATCGGTTGGAAGTCTCTTCATTTCTTCTAACAAATAATCTCCATTCCAACCTCCATGTTCATTGAGGAAATTCAACACACTATGAAAATGATTTTCAGATACAGTTGGTGCCACTGAATCTGCTACCGGATCATGATAATGAATCGATCGAAGGTCTGGTGGGATTTGAACCGCCTTACTCCCATCAGTGTAAATGATCGTACCATCCCTTTCTGTGACCTGACGAACCATAGAAGGGTCCACGAAAAGAGTTTGCATCATTTGTGAGACAAGAATAGGCTGAAAGAAATAGCGATATTCCTGCATCGTTATTTCCTGGTTCGGAATATAAGTGGGTGAAATATCTTCTTCCTTCCCTAGGGTAACAGGCATAAAGGAAGGTAGAGTATTTCCCATGGAAAGATAGAATTGTTCAAGATCGCGAGATGTGATTGCTGTTCTTCCCTGAACTTGGCTACCCATATTATCACAGAATAAGGCATAGGTTTCTTTATCCGTATCATCAATATAGATAATGATTCGTTTTACAGCAGGCAAAATATTCTCCGTTTTCCCACGAAAAGTGAATAGTTCACCCATTAAATCGGCAGGAATCTCATCAGGAAAGATGATCTCCATTGCTTTTCGATTGCTCATAATTTCTTTCAAATTTTCTGCGGGTAGGTGCACCTTCTTAAGATTAAAAAAGTACCATTTATCCATTTCCCGTGAAGTTACTCGGTAAGTCGTTGAATCAGGCGTTGCTCCTGTATATTTCTTATTCCCATAATGGAAAATAATTGTTTGTGGCTTAACTAATTGTTTGACCTCACGCTTATCTCCAAGCGGTTGGCGGTCTAAGTATTGGGCAGGATGAAGGTAATCATATTTGGGCTGACTACTTAATAAAGTCCATGAAAGAACTAAACTAAGTATGACAAGGAGATTAAGTATAATCGTCTTTCCTCTCTCGATCCAAATGGGTATTCCCTCCTTCCTGAAACTTTTAAGCTACATATACCGGTAATTTAAAGGTCACTTTCGTTCCACGTTGTAGTTCGCTTTCAATGTAAATATCGCCCTTATGGGCCAAAATAATTTCTCGGGCAATAGATAATCCGAGTCCGGTTCCTCCCATTTCTCTAGACCTTGCCTTATCTACTCGATAGAAACGATCGAAGATTCGTGATAGGTCACTTTTAGGAATTCCTACTCCTTGGTCTTCCACCTCAACACAAACCATTCCCTCTTTCACAAAACTACGGATCGTTAAGATCGTAGCGGGATTAGAGTATTTAACAGCGTTAGATACCAAATTATCTAACACTTGTGTAAGACCATCGCGGTTAACCTGGACCTTAGGGAGAGGTTCAGTTAATTCAAGGTGAACACCTAATCCCTTCTGTGCAAATTGGACACTAAATCTCTCCATAGCAGAACGAATGATTTCATTAAAAACAATCGCCTGTTTACGCATCTCCATTTTCTTGGAATCCAGTCGTGAGAGCTGAAGAAGATCCGTCACTAATCGAATCATTCGATCGGTTTCATGATGTGTCACTTGGATAAATCTAGGGGCTATTTCTGGATCATGGATGGCTCCATCTTCAAGAGCCTCTAAATAGCTTTTCAAGGTGGTGAGAGGCGTCCTCAATTCGTGGGAGACATTAGCTACAAACTCTTTACGCTGATTCTCCAACCTTTCCTGCTCAGTAACATCCTGGAGGACAGCAATACTCCCTTTACCCATGGGCTCATTCTTCTTGAGTCTGCGGAATGTAATCTTCACAACAGAATATTTATCATCTTGACTGGAGGTCATTAGAAGTGACCCTTTATCTTTAAAAGGAATAAGGTCCTGATTCCCATAGGATTTCGACAAGATATCCTGTAAGAGACTGCCAACAGCTTCATCTTCCCTGGTATGAAGCATTTCACAAGCTCTTGCATTAATTAGAATGACTTGTCCTTCTTTATCCGTAGCAATGACTCCATCACTCATATTCGAGAGGATGGAGGCCAGCTTCTCTGTTTCTTCTTCATTCTGCGAAATTTCTTCCTGTAAGCGATGGGTTAAATAATTAAAGGCCTCAGCCAATTGTCCAATCTCGTCATTGCTATACACCTTTACTTTTCGATCAAAATCACCCTCAGCCATTGCGGAAGCTTGTCTAGTTATTTCTTTTACAGGTTTGGTAATCGTCCGTGCCAATAGAATACCTAAGCTTCCGGTCATGACCAAAGAGATCACCGTTGCAGTAGCTAGAATTTTATTAATCCGACGCATCGTTTCATACATTTCCTCCATAGAAGAAACCATATAGATCGCACCTAATGTACGAGCGCCATTCTTAATAGGGATAGCCAATACGCGAACCCGATGCCCTGTTTGTGGAGTGATTTGGGTAGCCTCATAACGTGTACCTAATAAGGCAAGATTAACTTCCTCACGCGTAGTCTTTTGTCCAATAATCCCCTTGTCCTCTTCTGTCGTGGTTAAAACAATTCCGTTGCGATCCATGATCTGTACATCCGTATCTCTTAAAGCTAATAAGTTACTGACCAGATATCGAATATCCTGTTGACGATTTTCTTCTATCGTTTCCTGCTGATTTTCTGTATCCACATCTAAATAGCGTTGTAGATTCACCGCAAGTAAATTGGATTGTGTGTTCAATGTTTCCGTAAAGTTATTTAAATAATAATTTTCTACCTCGCGAATGAAATAAGCACCAATGACTTGCATCGCTACTAGTATAAGCAGGATATAGATGACCACTACTTTCCATTGCACCGTCTTAAAGATTTGCAGTTTCATTTTATACAGCCCTAACCTTCTAACATGGGATTTCTAAACACATACCCAAGCCCTCGGCGGGTGATGATGAACTGTGGATTACTTGGATCATCCTCAATCTTCTCACGCAGTCGGCGGATGGTCACATCAACGGTTCTCTCGTCCCCAAAATAATCATATCCCCATACCGATTGAAGCAAATGATCCCGTGTCATCACTTGATTACAATGACTGGCAAGGTAATGAATGAGAGCAAATTCCCTTTGTGTTAATTCAAGCGGGACTCCTTCTTTTCTTACTATATATGAACTGGTATCAATCTCTAGAGATCCTAGCTGAATGATTGTTTCGTCTTTTTTATGATTCCGTTCCGTGCGTCTAAGCTGGACTTTAATTCGTGCAAGGAGCTCTCGGGTACCGAATGGCTTCGTTACATAATCATCAGCCCCAAATTCCAATCCAAGAACCTTATCGATCTCAGAGTCCTTAGCTGTTAACATGATGATCGGCATATCGTGTGTTTTTCGTACCTGCTTGCAGACTTCCATTCCATCTCTTTTGGGCAGCATAATATCAAGAAGAATTAAATCAGGGTTTTCACGTTGAACATGATGAAGAGCTTCCTCTCCATCATAGGCACATACAACATTGTATCCTTCTTTTTCTAAGGAGAACTTCAAAATATCTGCAATTGGTCTTTCATCATCCACAACAAGAATCTTTTTTTCCACGAAAAAACCTCCATATGTATCCTTCCTCTTATCATACCATGGCTCCTCCTTCTTTTTGGGGAGAAAATGTTTCCGTAAGCTGAGTATTATTTGAAATCTTGCAACATTTATGAATAAACATCCGTCTAATATAGAGTAGAAGCTAATAAAGGATAAATAAAAAAGGGAGACCAGAGGATTGTCCAACACCAATCTCTGATCACCCTCTATTCGATTATCGATTCATGAATTTTAATGGATTCTCGATGTCCCCATTCTTTCGGATTTCAAAATGTAGATGAACACCGGTTGCGTCACCAGTCGCACCCATAACTCCGATTACGTCACCCTTCTGGACAATATCTCCAGAGGAAGCTTTAATCGAGCTTAAATGCCCATACCATGTTTCATAGCCATTGCCATGATCAATGACAACACAATTTCCATAATTCCCATTCCAACCAGCTGATGTGACTCTACCTGTATCAGATGCCTTAATATTTCGGTTAGAAACTCCCGCAATGTCAATTCCCTTATGCATAGCACCCCAGCGTTCACCGAACAAGCTGGTGATTGTTCCACCATAAGTTGGCCATGCAAACATTCCGTCTCCACGGCTTGGCTTAACTTTGGTTCCCTTTTTTACCACTTGATCTACCGGTTGAGAGATTACTTCCTCTTTAAGGACAGATTTATCCATCCGTTGACCGTTATCGGTAACAATCTTATAAGTTACATTCTTCTTCCCTGGCTTTCCCTCTTGTACAACCTGGGAATCACCACGGAATAAGTCATCAGAAGGCTCGTACTTCGTTTGGTAATCTAGATTCTCTTCCACTTGCTTCTCTTCAATGGATTCCACAGTTAATAGTTGCTTAGGAGCTGTTACAACAATCTCCTGATTTAACTTGAGGATTCCGTCCTGTGTGACACTTGGATTCATTTGAAGAATTTCTTTTATTTTAAGATTATATTGCTTTGCAATTCGTTCAATTGTATCTCCAGATTGGACTTTATAGATCTTCTTCTCGAGAGTTCCTTTCTCAAGAAGCTCCTTCAATTGATCTGGTGTCAAAACTTGATCAGGTGATGCTTTTGCTTCTTCTATTGAAGTCTTTTCTTTAAACATGACTTGCTTCTTTTCATTCTCTACAGGCAGGGGTCCATATTTTTCTTTCTCCTGAAGGAGAATCGCTTCGATCGCATTGGCATCCGTTCCGTATGCTACTGTCTTCCCATCGATGATTAGCGCTTGGGCCACTGCCTTTAGCTGAAGCTGTTCTGAAAAAGTCTTAAGGGTTTGATCGTTTTCAGCAGATCCCTTATATTTGTTTTCTTCTTTAAATTCTAATTGATTGCCAATGGTAATCTTAAGGTTATTGAATTTTTCCTTTTCCTTCACAATCTGTTTATCTAGATATTGATTAATTACCTCGGGATTATCAACCGTTCCGATATCTTTTTCGTCTAGGTATACATGGTATAGGGTGTTTGTATTTGAATTATAATAATGATTAGCTAATGCTGTACCAGTCACACCCATAGACAAAATGATCAGACTGGTCGTTGTTTTAAGTTTATTTTTCTTTGCCAGTGCGATTCCCTGGTTCCACTTAGATTTGATCCAGGCCTTCGCATGTTCCATCTGTTTCATCTTTGCCTCCTTAAAAGTAGTGTAAATGTTGGGCATATTGGGAATGATAACTAATTTGCCCCTATTATGGCATCATACATAAAAATAACACAGCTTTCGAGGTGGTTCAAGTTAAAATTCTCTCATTTAAACGAAATTTTTAGGTTTTACGACAAACTTGTGGCGACCTAAGTTAGAAGAACAGATGAAGCCCCCTCCGGGGACTACAGTTTCTTTTGAGCAAGAAGATATTCGACGTAGTTCAAAAGAATTAGATGAAGCCCTCTCCGAGGACTACAGTTTCTTCTGAGCAGGATGATATTCGACGTAGTTCAGAAGAGTTAGATGAAGAAGGAGGAAAATTTATGAGTGAACGTAATATTTTAGCAGGATTTGTATCCATCGATGATGCCCAGGAGGCTCAAAAGGCTCTGAAAAACGCTGGTTTCAATATCACACAGATCGATACAATCAGCCCTTACCCGGGTGAAGGCATTCAAGAAGTCATGAACCCCATTACAGGGAATATCCCTAGCTTACCCAGCATGGTTTTAGATGCAGATTTCGATTCAAAATCGGCCAGTATTCTTGCCGCAACCGATGTTAGTGCAAGTGGAATGTCAGATGGAGATGGGATGATGCCAGAAGTCAATCAAGGGGTCCTTCTTACCGCAGTTGTTCCCGCAGACCAGGCAGATCAAGCTGAACAGATTGTTAAGCAATATGGCGGAAATGTATAAAGAATGAGGGAGTAAACTTTTCCTTCACAGAAAATAAGGATGCAGTTAGTCTGCATCCTTATCCTATTTATAGTCCGTACACACTCTTCACAATATTGGTTTGGTCACGATCAGGACCTACAGAGAATGTTGCAATCGGAATTCCTGTTAATGTGCTTACTCTCTCAATATAATGACGTGCAGTTTCTGGTAGTTCACCAAGTGATCTTACCTTCGTGATATCTTCTGTCCAACCTGGCAATTCCTCATAGACCGGTTCACATTCAGAAAGAATATTAAGGTTTGCAGGGTAGTAATCGATAATCTCGCCGCGATATTTATACGCAGTACAGATCTTTACAGTTTCTAATCCAGTAAGTACGTCAATGGAATTAAGAGCTAACCCCGTAATTCCACTCACTCTACGTGCGTGGCGAACAACCACACTGTCGAACCAACCCACACGGCGAGGACGTCCTGTAGTGGTACCATACTCTTTACCAATCTCACGAATACGATCACCAATTTCATTCTTTTGTTCTGTTGGGAAAGGACCATCTCCTACACGAGATGTATAAGCTTTAGCCACACCAACAACCTGATGAATCTTCGTTGGACCCACACCAGAACCAATACATACGCCGCCTGCAACAGGATTAGAAGAGGTTACGAATGGATAAGTTCCCTGATCGATATCAAGCATTACCCCTTGTGCTCCTTCAAACAACACTCTCTTACCAGCATCAATGGCATCATTAAGTACAACGGAAGTATCTGTTACATAAGGGCGAATTTTCTCCGCATATCCAAGATATTCCTCAAGAATGTCACTAACTTCGAAGCCTTCTGTTTCATAGACCTTCTCGAATAGACGATTCTTTTCATTAAGGTTTCTACGAAGCTTAATTTCAAATTCTGCTGGATCCAATAAATCTGCAATACGGATTCCAATTCGAGCTGCTTTATCCATGTAAGCAGGTCCAATCCCTTTGCAAGTGGTTCCAATCTTGTTTTCACCTTTTCTTTCTTCCTCCACACGATCCAACTTAATGTGATAAGGAAGAATGACATGTGCACGATCACTCACACGCAAATTATCTGTGCTAACTCCATGGCTATGGATGTATTCTAGCTCTTCAACCAATGCCTTAGGATCAACCACCATTCCGTTACCAACTACACAGATTTTATCTTTATAGAAGATACCTGAAGGTATCAAATGAAGTTTATATTTCTTTCCATTGAAAACAATTGTATGTCCTGCATTATTTCCACCTTGGTAACGCGCTACTACCTCCGCCTTCTCAGCTAAGAAGTCAGTAATCTTGCCTTTACCTTCATCCCCCCACTGGGTTCCAACAACAACTACAGATGACATATCTTGCGCACCTCCTGCACGATTGAAAAAACAAGAAAAGGCAATCAATTTCTTGATTCATCCTATTCCTGAATAGATTAACAACTGACAACCCCTAGTTTACAATTTGACCAAAGAGATGTCAATGAAAACACGAACGTTTATCAACCTATAAAAGGCCTATGTTCGTATAGGTTGGAATTCCTCTCTTATTTTCTCCAACGGTGGATTTTGGCATTCATAAAAAGAAAAAAGTGCCGCAAATGATATGCAGCACTTAACCATGAGCCTCCTGATGATTCTGATCAAGGCTTACAAATTTGTTATATTCCTTTAAAAAGGCCAGTTTAACCGTGCCCGTAGGTCCACTCCGTTGTTTTCCAATAATGACCTCTATCACATTCTTCTCTTCTGTTTCACTATCATAATAATCCTCTCGATAAAGGAAAGCCACAATATCAGCATCCTGCTCAATCGCTCCACTCTCACGAATATCAGATAGCATAGGGCGCTTGTCCTGACGCGATTCAACTGCACGGCTTAACTGTGACAAGGCAATGATCGGGCAATTCATCTCTCTGGCTAATAACTTTAATGAACGAGAGATTTCAGAAATCTCCTGTTGGCGATTGTCGCCATTTCCTTTACTTGAAATCAACTGAAGGTAATCAATAAGAACAAGACCTACATCCCCCTGCTCAGCCTTCATACGTCGGCACTTGGATCGAATGTCTGTAATCGTAACCCCTGGAGTATCATCGATATACACTGGTGCCTTTGATAGCGTTCCAATCGACATGGTCAATTTACGCCAGTCATCATCATCTAAATAACCTGAACGCATTTTTCCTGCATCAATATTTCCTTCTGCACAAATCATCCGCATGACCAACTGTGGTGCTCCCATCTCTAAGCTAAAGATGGCCACATTCAGTCCTGCACGGACAGCCACATTCTGGGCTACATTTAAGGCAAAGGCCGTTTTCCCTACCGCAGGACGAGCAGCCAGGATGATCAAATCACTTCGCTGAAGTCCTGATGTCATCTTATCTAAATCCGGATATCCTGTTGCGATACCCGTGACTTCACCCTTATTCGAAGAAAGAGATTCGATTCTTTCATAAGCACTCATTAATACATCTTTAATATGTTGAAATCCACCCTTAGACCGCTTCTGAGAAACTTGCATAATATTTTTCTCTGCGTCCGAAAGTAGGTTACCTAAATCATCGGCTTGATTATAACCATCGGTCACAATCTTTGTTGCTGTACGAATTAACTGTCTTAAGATCGCCTTCTGTTCGATAATCCGACAGTAATATTCAACATTCGCTGCAGTTGGGACCGAATTCGCTAAGTCTGTTAAATAAGAGACCCCGCCAACTTCCTCCAACTGCTTTTTATTCTCTAACTCCGCAGTCACCGTCACCAAATCAACAGGTTCACCACGTTCAGTTAAAGTTAACATGACTTGATAAATGCGTTGGTGAGATGGACGATAAAAGTCTTCGGGTGTCAATATTTCACTTGTTGCAATTAATGCTTCCTGCTCCAAAAAAATAGCCCCTAAAACGGCTTGTTCAGCCTCAACATTTTGGGGCGGAGTACGTTCAGCAAGAATATCGCTCATGCTCACTCACCTCACGTTCACTTTATTTTTCTTCAACCACATGAACATTCAATGTACCCATTACATCAGGATAAAGCTTCACTGGAATCTTCGTATATCCTAAAGTTTTAATCGGTTCGTCTAATACCAATTTACGTTTATCAATATCAAGATTTGCTTTCTTTAGAGCATCGGAGATTTGTTTCGTAGAAACAGCTCCAAATAATCGTCCACCTTCTCCAGTTTTCGCTGGAATCGTAATCGTAATATTCTCCAATTCCTTAGCGAATTTCTCTGCCTGCCCTTTCTCCTCTTGCTGGCGTTTTTCCTGGCTTTTCTTTTGTTGTTCAAATGTTTTCATATTTCCACCTGTTGCTTCTACTGCGAGATTCTTTGGAAATAGAAAATTACGTGCATACCCTTCAGAAACCTCTACGAGCTGGCCTCTTTTCCCTTGTCCTTTTACATCCTGTTGAAGTATAACTTTCATTACAATTTCCCTCCCTCATCATGATATTTCTTTATTAGTTCCTTAAGTTGGCTTACCGCTTCCGGTAAAGACATTTCTTTCACTTGTGTAGCAGCATTGGTTAAGTGTCCGCCACCACCCATTTGTTCCATAATCATCTGCACATTCACTTCCCCAAGGGAACGTGCACTTATGGCAACCATATTGTCAGGTCTACGGCAAACAACGAAAGCTGCTTGTATCCCAGACATGGTTAATAACGTATCTGCAGCTTGGGCTATTAAGACTTGGCTGTATGTTTCATCCGCATTCCCAGAGGAAATAGCGAAGGTTTCGTATAAGATTTCAGTATTCTGGACAATGTGAGATCGTTTAATATATTGGTCTAGATCTTCCTTCAATAGCCTCTGCACAATCGCCGGCTCAGCTCCGTTCCTTCGGAGAAAGGAAGCCGCTTCGAAGGTTCTCGCACCTGTCCGGAAAGCAAAGCTCTTGGTGTCTACAACAATCCCAGACAATAATGCGGTAGCTTCTAAACTATCCATATTTAGCTTCTCACTTTGGTATTGCAATAGCTCTGTTACCAATTCACATGTAGAAGACGCATACGGTTCTAAATAAACAAGAACAGGATCTTCTACGAATTCTTCTGAACGCCTGTGGTGATCGATCACCATGATCCGATTCGTCATCTGAAGAATTCGAGGCTCAATGGTCATCGATGGACGGTGTGTGTCCACAATGATAACCAATGTGCGTGGTGTAGCAAGTGACATTGCCTGGTCTGGTGTAATAAAGAAGTCAGAGAGATATTCATGTTCTTCTACAGCTGCCATCAGTCGATCAATCGAAGGATTCACCTTATCAAGAATAATGTGACCCTTCCGATCATTGGCTAACACAGCTTTAAGAACACCTATGGAAGAACCAATCGCATCCATATCCGGAAACTTATGCCCCATAATCAATACATTATTACTCTCAAGGATCAGATCACGAAGTGCATGCGATATAACCCGCGCTCTCACTCTCGTACGTTTCTCGACGGCATTCGATTTGCCACCATAGAAGGTCATCTTCTCACCTTGTTTGACCGCTGCCTGATCTCCACCCCGACCTAATGCAATATCTAAGCTTGACTGAGCCATTTCAGCAAGCTTAATGAATTCATCTTCCCCAGAGCCTACTCCAATACTAAGGGTAATTGGAATCTTATTCTTTGCGGTCATTTCCCGAACCACATCTAGAATATCAAAGCGAGTCTCTAACAGCTGAATTAAAGTCCCTTCATCCAAAATCCCTAGAAATTTATCAGAGGTATAACGACGTATATAAATCTTGTACTTCTGAGCCCATTCATTAATGGCTGTCGTCACATTGGCAAGGAGTAAACTACGGCTTTGGTCATCCATGACCTGTGCCACTTCATCTAAATTATCCAAATGAATAATCGAGAAAACAACCTTCTCTTGATTATATCGAAGTAAGAGCTCCCGATAATCCGTAACGTCCGTAAAATAATACAGTCGTTCCTCTGGGCGCATAATGACTTCATAAATTCGTTTATTAATCGTAAGCTCGGCTCTTTTCTTACCCTGTGCTGCATCTGCTAACTGTGGCAGCATATCAAGCAGGTCCTTACCAGAAAGCATTTCCTGTCCGGTAATCTTGAGCATATATGGATTATACCACTCGATTTTCTTATCTTCACTATGCAGCAAGATTCCTATAGGCATTTCAGTTAGGACTTCTTCACCCGCCTTCTTTACTCTATGGCTTAATGTAGCGATATAGTTTTGAAGATCTCTATGAAAGCTTTTCTCTGCTTTATATACAAAGTACGTTAGTCCACCAAGAGCAAAAACACCTAAAATCAAGTAAATCCAATTATAAAAAGATAAAATACCTATAAAAATGATACAGATAACATACGCCAGAACCATATGTAATCCGTGCCACCGCTTAAGAAGGAACTTCTGCATGGATTCAGCTCCTTATTTATTGCTCACAATTCGTTTTCTAAGATCCATACCAATATCTAAAATCCCCAATAAGATTAGTATAAAAGGGAATGGCTGAAAAATAAATACTAAGACAAAGGCAACAATAGGAATCCCCTTTCCATACCCTTTCACGTAAGAAAAATAGAAAACTAAACTCAATCCTTGAATAATCATCATGATATCTAAGATGGGTTTAATATTGAGCAGGATAACATTAAATGCATTCATTCCATCTTCTTTCATGAGAAAAATGGAGGCCGTGAGAACAATAAGGTAATACACCATGACCGATTTAGGCCAACTCCATTCCCGAAATGGAGGAAATGCAGAAACATTCATTCCAAGTCTCTGGAGTATTTTTCGAGATAGCCAATGGTTAATGATTGAGAATTGGGCCGAGCCGACGATTAATAGCATGGGGAGTAGCTTTGGAATAAGAGTAATCATACTTCTTAGCATCTCCACTTGCTTGGGATCATTTGCACCTATTTGATTTAACATCGATTCAGACATTTGGATTGACTGGTTAAACATGGATTGCATGGATGCAACAAGGTTCATCTTAAAGACATAGTTACTAATTATGAGACTTCCCAAAAGGAAAACTAAACTAGCTAAGGTTCCTCCCACAAATACAACCGTTGCCTTACGCCCCTGGCGATATAGCGTTCCCATTACTACCCCTAACATCCCAGAAAAAAGCGCATTGAAGACCAATAGTAATGCCCCACCAATAATAACCGTAAGAATAGCACTTACACCAACTACAAGTAAAGACGGCTTCACTCCATGCCTTGCTGCATAAATTGTAAAAGGAACCGACAAAGCCATCGCCGTAATCACCCCAAACGGAGAATAAAGCGTCAGGAACATCAAAATAATAAATATCCCGCTAAGTAAGGCTCCCTCTAACATCGATCGTACGTTGTTACGCAAAGACATCCGCCCCTTGACTATGTTCA
>DATFAS010000089.1:0-38779 GCA_035254305.1 Bacillota bacterium | reverse complement strand
TGCTACTTGATTTGTACATATTATATCTTAGTTAAAAACATAATTAACAAATGGGCAAAATATGGTATACTTCCAAGAGAATGCTGTTAGAGAAATTTTGGATTTGACAATAATGGAGGACAAAAGATGGATAGAAAAGATTGGTATCTCGAATGGGAAATCCATAAGAATAGACCGGGTCTACTCGGGGATATTGCCTCAATCCTAGGTATGCTTACCATCAATATTATCACCATTAACGGAGTGGATGTCTGGCGAAGAGGAATGCTTTTGCAAACAGACGATGAAAAAAAGATAGAATTACTGGGCAACATACTAGGTAAAGTTGAAAATATTACAATAACTGCCTTACGTCCCCCAACGATTATGGACATGCTAGCTGTTAGGCATGGACGTTATATTGAAAGGGATATAAAGGATCGCAATATTTTTCGTTTCACTAGAGATGAAATTGGGTTGCTTGTTGATTTTATGGCAGAAGTCTTTAAGCATGAGGGCCATCAGCTAGTGGGTGTTCGTGGAATGCCACGGGTTGGTAAAACAGAATCTATGGTTGCTGCAAGTGTTTCTGCTAATAAACGTTGGATTTTTATATCATCTACCCTTTTAAGGCAAACGGTTAGAAATCAATTAGCTATTAATGAACTCAATTCAGAAAGTGTTTATTTTATAGATGGAATTGTTTCGACTATGCGTTCTACCGAGAAGCATCATTCGCTTATGAGAGAGGTTTTGCGTTTCCCGGCAACTAAGGTTATTGAACATCCTGATATTTTTGTACGCGAGACAGAATATACGCTAGATGACTTTAATTATATTATTGAGCTGCGTAATGAACCTAATGAAGAAATTACCTACGAAGTAGTGAATTCCAGCTTTACTGGATTTGATTTAACCTAAAAACATTCTCCACACCCCAAAAACTATTAGGAGGTGAGACGATCTTGTCAGAATTAGGACATATGCTAAAAGAAGCACGCCTTAAGAAGGGATTAAGCTTAGAGGACCTTCATAAGGAAACGAAAATTCAAAAGCGCTATTTAGAGGCTATTGAAGAAGGAAACCTAGATGCTCTACCAGGACATTTCTATGCGAGGGCATTTGTAAAGAGCTATGCAGAGGCTGTAGGTCTTTCTACTGACGATGTACTTGAACATATTCAGCCAGAAACCCCTTCGCCACAGCAGACCCAAGAACCAGTTAAACCTCTTCGTCGTGAACGCAAATCAGTTAGAAATTCTGGAAGATGGCTCTCTAGGGCACTGCTATATCTATTTGCTGTATTAATTCTATTTGTGATCTATATAGCTATATCAGAGTATGATAAAGGTCCTAAGTCCAGTGCACAACCTTCTCAGGGGGCCAACAAGTCGAATGCTCCAGGAGTAGATAGTAATGCCGGACAAACACCTCCAGCTCCTACCTCCGGGCAGAATCAAGCAGAAGCACCAAAGAATCCAGCACAGGTGCCTGAACAATCTCAGCAAGCACAGCCTACACCTACTGCAACACTTAATTATGTTGGACAGGATAATAATGTGTCCCATTATGAGCTGGCGGGGGCGACAGGTACTACCCAAAATCTTATGGTGAAAGTTACAGCCAAGGGTGACTGTTGGATGCGTGTGCAAAAGGACGGTCAAGATGGTGAACGGGTAGAAGAAGTAATCTTAACTAATGGTATGAGTAAGCAATATTCATTTGGTACCCAAGATGCATGGATACGGATGGGGAGTGCACCCGATGTGACTGTAGAAGTGAATGGGAATCCAATCGATACAAGTAAAATGCCCCGTGCACCACAGATCCTATGGATTAGTAGTAAAAAAATGTGAATTCAAGGTGAAGATGCTCCTCCCAATTGTATGGTAGGAGCATTTTTTTGACAGTGATTTGTCCATATATTATACTGATTAAGGCAAAGAAACTAGGTTGACGGCATATCTTTTGGTGTTCTAAGTTAGGAATAATCGAATTGCCCTAAACAATGTGTCTTTTAAGCGACGTGGTGCAAAAAGCAGGAACAATAGAATGTGAGGAAATAAAGAATGACAGACAAAACGAATGCCAAGGAAAAAGTGGCGATCGTCACGTTAGGTTGCGAAAAGAATCTTGTAGATTCAGATATTATGTCTGAACTTATCAATAAACGTGGCTATGAATTAGTAACAGACCCGGCAGAAGCAACTGTTGTTGTGGTAAATACTTGTGGTTTTATTGATGCAGCTAAGGAGGAATCCGTTAATACGATTTTGGATATGGCTGAGCTTAAAGAAAAAGCACAAGTTAAATCATTAATTGTTGCGGGATGCCTTACACAGCGTTATAAAGAGGTTTTACTTAACGAAATGCCTGAGATCGATGGGATTGTCGGAACAGGTGATTTTGACAAAATTACTGAAATTATTGAGAAGTCCCTTATTGGTGAAAGACCCGTTTATGTAGGGAATCCTGCATTTTCCTATGAAAATGTTTCTCGCCGCAAAATTGATGAGGGCACCTATACTGCTTATGTAAAGGTTGCAGAGGGTTGTGACAATACCTGTACCTTTTGCATCATTCCAACACTTCGCGGTGCATTTAGATCGCGTTCCATCGAATCTATTGTTCGTGAGGTAGAGGAATTATCTTCCCAAGGGGTTAAGGAAATTAGTTTGATTGCCCAAGATTTAACGAATTATGGGATTGATCTATACGGCAAGCATACCCTTCCTGATCTACTGAATGCAGTGTCATCTGTAGAAGGTATTGAATGGGTTAGACTTCATTATTGCTATCCTGGTTACTTTACGGATGAATTAATTGATACGATTGCTTCGAACCCTAAGGTTTGTAATTATGTGGATATCCCTCTTCAACATAGTGAAGATGCTATTCTTAAAAGAATGCGTAGACCAGGTCGTCAACGAGATATCCGTGAGCTTGTCGGGAAAATCCGTGATCGAGTTGGAGATGTAGCTATTCGAACATCTATTATTGTTGGATTCCCAGGGGAAACAGAAGAGGAATTTAACCGTCTTGTAGATTTTGTAAAAGAAATTAAATTTGATCGACTAGGTGTGTTTACCTATTCACAGGAAGAAGAGACAGCTGCCTACCGTCTAACGGATCAAATCGACCAGGAAACAAAGGAACGGCGTGCAAATATACTTATGGAAGCACAGCGTGAAATAGCTGGTGAGCAGAATGGTCGTTTTGTAGGACAAACGCTAGACGTTCTTATTGAGAAATATGATGGTAGAAATAATATTCATATTGGTAGAACCCAATTTGATGCCTTAGAAGTTGATGGGGAAGTTTTTATTACAGGATATACTGGTGAACTAGGAAAATTAGTTAAAGTAAAAATTACCCATTCCTATGATTATGATTTATCGGGGGAGGTTGTCTAGGTGAATCTGCCCAACAGGATTACCTTGGCACGTATTTTTCTTGTACCAGTAGTGATGCTTTTCCTACTGGTACGCTTTGATTTTGGTACGTTGATCATAGGCACATTTAAGATCACATACAGCGAAATCATTGCAACATTGATCTTTATCATTGCAGCAAGTACAGATGGTTTAGATGGCTACATCGCTAGAAAACGTAAGCTTGTTACAAACCTAGGTAAATTTCTTGATCCTCTAGCGGATAAGCTATTGATTTCTGCTGTTTTAATTTCTCTCGTTGAGATGCAGAGGCTTTATGCTTGGGAGGTCATTATTATTATTAGTCGAGAGTTTGCTGTAACTGGGCTTCGGCTTGTTGCTGTTGCCGAGGGACAGATCATTGCGGCTAGTAAGTTGGGAAAATTAAAAACGGTGATCCAGATTGTGGCAGTGTCTTCCCTTATGATTAATAATTTTCCATTCTTCTATTTTGGCATTCCATTTTCAACCATAGCGGTTTGGGCTGCAGTCCTTATCACAGTTTTTTCTGGAATTGATTATTTCGTAAAGAACAAGCATGTGATTGACTTTACTTAAAACCTGGGGGAGATGAAGCTTTGAAAGCGGAGATTATTGCAGTCGGAACGGAACTATTGCTCGGGCAAATTGCCAATACCAATGCACAATACATATCTAAAAAACTGGCTGAGTTGGGGATTGATGTTTATTACCACACCGTTGTTGGGGATAACGTGGGGCGGCTTAATGAGGTAGTTTTACTGGCAAATTCCCGTTCGGAGCTTATTATTTTTACAGGTGGTCTAGGTCCGACCAAAGATGATCTTACCAAGGAAACGATTGCTAGGGGTATGGGTAAGCAGTTGGTGCAGGATGATTTTGCCATGAAGCAAATTGAAGCCTACTTTTTGCGGCGAGGCATCACCATGAGTGAAAATAATCGTAAACAAGCCTTAGTGATTGAAGGGAGTACCATCTTTCCAAATGACCATGGGATGGCTCCTGGCATGGCTACTGGGACCAATGGTATTCACTATCTTTTATTTCCAGGTCCACCAAGGGAACTAATCCCTATGTTTGAAAGCTATGCGGTTCCATATCTTCAATCATTGTCAAACGTTCATCTTATCCTTCACTCAAAGGTTCTACGGTTCTACGGCATTGGTGAATCCTTATTAGAGGAGAAATTAATGGATCTTATCGATGGCCAGTCTAATCCAACGATTGCCCCTTATGCTGGGGAGGCAGAGGTTACTATCCGACTGACTGCAAAGGCAAGCAATATAGAACAGGCTAACCAAATGATTGCGATTGTAGAAAAGCAGATAGAAGAACGCGTAGGGGAATTTATCTATGGATATAATGATGATTCTTTACCACAGGTTGTCTTTTCTAAATTAAAGCAAAACTCTTGGAAGCTAGCTCTTGCTGAGAGCTGTACAGGGGGATTGGTAAGTCGGATGATTACGGCGATCCCAGGATCGTCTGAAATCTATTCTGGCGGGGTTGTATGCTATAGTGCTGATGTTAAGCAGAATGTAGTAGGTGTACCTGAGGAGACGATTCATCAATACGGTACCGTGAGTGAAGAGACCGCATTAGCTATGGCAAACAAGATTAGAATGTTGATGAATGCAGACATTGGATTAGCGATAACAGGTGTTGCCGGACCTAATGAGTCAGAAGGTAAACCTGTTGGTTTAGTATATATTGGGATATCTTCCTCGAAGGGAGATAAGGTTTATAAATTGAATCTATCCGGAACTAGAGAAGGAATACAAATTAGGGCCGCAAAATACGGATTTTATTATCTGTTCTCGGATATGAAATAATCTATTTTGAAGGATACAAGGTGGTTAATTTAATGGTAACTTTTTCAGAATTTGATTTGCATAGAAATGTACATAGTGCCATACATGATTTAGGATTTGAAGAGCCTTCACCCATCCAGGCTGCAGCCATTCCGTTAATCCTTGATGGAAAGGATGTTATTGGCCAAGCACAGACAGGAACGGGTAAAACGGCTGCATTCGGTATTCCATTGATTGAAAAGATGACGAATGATGTTAAGGTACAGGCCATAGTACTAACACCAACGAGAGAACTTGCTATTCAAGTATCAGGTGAGCTGCGCAAAATATCGAAATACAAGCGTACTCGTACATTACCTATTTATGGTGGACAATCAATTGGTCACCAAATCCGTACATTAAAACAGGGTGTACAGGTCGTTATTGGAACACCAGGTCGGGTATTAGATCACTTAAGACGCAGAACCTTGCGATTAGAAGAAGTTAAAATGGTTGTATTAGATGAAGCAGATGAAATGCTTGATATGGGTTTTGTCGACGACATTAAGGAAATTCTTTCTCATACTCCTGATAGTCGTCAAACATTACTCTTTTCGGCAACAATGCCTTCAGAGATCCTTGAATTATCTCGTAAGTATATGAAAAGCCCGCAGACAGTTGCTATTAATCGTCGGGAAGTCACTGCACCACTAATTGATCAGGTCTACTACAAAGTATTGGAACGCAATAAGCTAGAGAGCTTATGTCGAATTTTGGACAGTGAAGAAATCGGATTAGGAATTGTTTTCTGTCGAACCAAGCGTGGCGTAGATGAACTTACGGAAGCCCTACAAGAAAGAGGCTATATGGCAGATGGTCTGCATGGAGATCTCAGTCAAGCCCAACGTGACAAAGTCATGAGAGGATTTAGGGAATCCACGATTGAATTGCTTGTTGCAACCGATGTTGCAGCCCGAGGAATCGATGTAGGAAATGTAACACATGTTATTAATTATGATATCCCACAGGACCCAGAAAGCTATGTTCATCGTATCGGAAGAACAGGCCGTGCTGGGCGTAAGGGTATCGCTTTAACACTGATTACCCCAAGAGAGATGAAACAGCTCGTTACGATTGAGAAGGTAACCAAATCTACTCTTGAGCCACGTACTATTCCTACTCTAGAGGAGGTTGCGGAACGGCAGCAGATTCAGTGGAAAGAGAAAATCCTTTCTACACTATCAGAGGGTGTGGACCTATCCTTGTATTCAACGATAGTGGAGGATATGATGAAGGACTTCCCCGCTGAGAAAATTGCGGCAGCAGCCCTGCATGCGGCTTTTGCATCTAACATCATCGCAGAGGAAGAAGAGGTTTATAATTTTGGAGAAACGGGTGCTTCTAAAGGAATGGTACGTTTCTTCATGAATGTTGGACGTAATGTAGAAATGAAGCCACAGGATTTAGTGAAAGAAATCTCCGAAATGGTTGGGATCTCAAGTAAGTCTATCGGTAGAATTGATATATTTGATAAATTTACCTTTTTTGAGGTATCAGAAGAAGTTGCACCGTTCGTTTATGAGGCTCTTCGTCAATCAAGAATAAAGGGAGCAAGAGTAAATATCGAGCCTGCTAAGCCAAGAGGGAAAAAGGAATAATCAGATATGTTTAAAGGGTGCCCCGATATTTCGGTGGTAGCCTTTTTTTATTCATGATGAAAGAAAAAAATTTAGAGTATAGAATTGAAAAATCTTCGCTTTGAGGCTGAAAGCTTCGATCAATGAAGTTTCTAGGATGTAGGTTCGCTATTAAAACCTAAAAGATTAGCCAGCCTATAAATGTAAGAACGTTTGTTTGTAAAAATGTGTTGGCAATTGACCTGAAATCCAGTATCATAAGAGAAGCAATAAGAAGCTATGTACATATATGTTCCCTAGCTTTGAGCTATTCTTAACTGTGGAAGGGGAGGACATTTTTGTCAGATCGCAAAGCTGCCTTAGAAATGGCATTACGTCAAATAGAGAAGCAATTTGGAAAAGGTTCCATTATGAAGTTGGGGGAAGTAGCTTCTTCAAACGTTGTTTCCACGGTTTCTAGTGGATCTATTGCGTTAGATATTGCACTTGGAATTGGTGGGTACCCTAGAGGAAGAATTATTGAAATCTATGGTCCAGAATCTTCAGGTAAGACAACAGTTGCTCTTCATGCGATTGCTTCTGTACAGAAGAATGGAGGGCAAGCAGCTTTTATTGACGCGGAACATGCCCTGGACCCCGTTTATGCACGTAAATTAGGTGTTAATATAGATGAATTACTATTATCACAACCAGATACCGGAGAGCAGGCATTGGAGATCGCTGAGGCACTTGTTCGAAGTGGAGCGGTTGACATTATTGTTATTGACTCTGTTGCTGCACTCGTACCGAAAGCAGAGATAGAAGGAGAGATGGGTGATTCACATGTCGGATTGCAGGCACGTTTGATGTCACAAGCTCTTCGTAAGCTTGCGGGTGCAATTAATAAGTCTAAGACCATCGCTATCTTTATTAACCAATTAAGAGAAAAAGTCGGCGTTATGTTCGGAAACCCAGAAATAACTCCTGGTGGTAGAGCTCTGAAATTCTATTCAAGTGTACGTATCGATGTTCGTCGTTCAGATACGATTAAACAAGGGAATGATATGGTTGGAAATCGTACGAAGATTAAGGTTGTTAAGAACAAGGTAGCTCCTCCATTCAAAAGCTGTGAAGTAGATATTATGTATGGGGAAGGAATCTCTCATGAGGGAAGCGTTCTTGATATTGCAGCCGAAGTGGATATTGTAAATAAAAGTGGAGCATGGTATTCCTACAATGGAGACCGCCTAGGCCAAGGCCGTGAAAATTCCAAGCAATTTCTTAAGGATAATGCTGAATTATGTTTGACGATTGAACAAAAGATTCGTGAACACTTTGCTCTTAATGAGCCTGTTGTCGCACCACAGGAAGTGGAAGCAGATCCTGATGAGATAGGTCTTGATTTTGAATAATTTTCTTTGAGATGAAAGAAATAGCCTTGCCAAAAACTGTCTATGGGGGCAGCCATTCGGTAGGGCTTTTCTCTGTCTGTATCAATAATAGAAGGGAACCTTAGGTGTGAGTAAACAGTCCATGATTACCTCCATTCAGAAACAGAAGAGTAGAAAGCGCTATAATATTTTCATTAATGAAGATTTTGCTTTTTCTGTTCATGAAGATATTTTGATAAAATATCAATTGACCAAAGGAAAGAATTTAGAACAGGTGGAATGGGTAGAAATCTTGCATGCAGATGAAAAAAATAGAATTCGCCATTATGCCTATTCTTACCTAAGTCATAGCCCGCGAACAGCAAAGGAGCTTTTAAATTATTTAGTGAATAAAGGGTTTACAGAAAAAGATTGCTTAGATATTGTTGGGGATTGTAAGAAGGAAGGTTATATAAACGATGAAAGCTATAGTGAACAATGGATTGAATCACGTAAAAGAAGTCGTCCAAGGGGAAAAAATTTAATAAAAATGGAATTAATGAATAAGGGAATTGAAGAAAGCATAGTTGAACAGCAAATAAAGAAGGCTGTAAGTGGTGAAGATGAGGAAGAAATGATTCATTCACTTATCGAGAAAAAACTTAAATGTGCCAAATTTGAAAATAGTTATGAACTTAAAAAAAAATTGATCCCTTATTTGCAGCGTAAAGGATTTTCTTTCGAACAGATTTTGAGGGTAATAAACACAATAAAAGACCAATATTTATTATGAACATATCTAAAAATATATCCAAAATATGTAGAAGGAAAGCAATTTCTTGACAATCTTTACTTATTATCAGTAAAATATATATGTATATTCATCTTTATTCCTATTTCTACAGTAGAAGTATTTGCTTTATGAAAAACAGGAATTCAATGGATTATTGAATTACAGGACAAGCATCATTTAACGAATAAGATTTAGAGAAAATCAATAACGGGACTTATGTGACCTGCAGATGCAAGGAGGTGACGACAGATGGATTTACTGAGTGTTGGAGGTATTGCCATTCTGCTTGTATCCACAGCGGTCGGAGTCGGTATCGGTTATCTAGTACGCAAGTCCATTGCAGAAGCAAAAATTTCCAGTGCTGAAGAAGCAGCGAAACAGATCGTTGATCAGGCTGGTAAGGAAGCTGAAGCGCTTAAGAAAGAAAAAATTCTTGAAGCAAAGGACGAAGTGCATAAATTACGCACTGAAGCAGAGAAGGAGAATCGGGAAAGACGTAATGAGATTCAGCGTTTAGAAAAACGTATCCTGCAGAAGGAAGAAACTCTTGACCGCAAACTGGAAAACTTCGAACGAAAAGAAGCGGATCTTGAACGTAAAGAACGCGCTATTTCGGAGATGCAAAGCAAAGTAGAAGAGCTATACAAGAGTCAACAAACAGAACTTGAACGAATCTCTAGTTTAACTAGAGAAGAAGCAAAATCGGTAATACTCTCTCAGGTAGAGAATGAAACAAGGCACGAAAGCGCCATGTTGATTAAAGAAATTGAACAAAGAGCAAAAGAAGATGCAGAGAAAAAAGCAAGAGAAATTATTACAACAGCTATTCAGCGTTGTGCTGCTGATCATGTTGCGGAAACAACCGTTTCTGTTGTTGCTTTGCCAAACGATGAAATGAAAGGCCGAATTATCGGGCGTGAAGGGCGTAATATACGTGCGCTTGAAACTCTTACAGGAATTGATTTGATTATTGATGATACTCCTGAAGCTGTTATTCTATCCGGATTTGATCCTGTTCGTAGGGAAATTGCGAAGACGGCTCTAGAGAAATTGGTTGCAGATGGTAGGATTCATCCAGCTCGTATTGAAGAGATGGTGGAGAAATCTCGTCGTGAGGTGGATGAAAGAATTCGCGAGTATGGCGAACAGGCTACATTTGAAACGGGTGTACATGGCCTGCATCCAGACTTGATTAAGATTCTTGGCCGTCTTCGTTATCGTACAAGCTATGGACAGAATGTACTGAAGCATTCGATTGAAGTCTCACATTTATGTGGTTTAATGGCAGCTGAATTAGGTGAAGACATTATACTAGCTAAACGTGCTGGTCTACTTCATGATATCGGTAAAGCTATTGACCATGAGGTAGAAGGTTCGCATGTAGAGATTGGTGTTGAGCTTGCAAGGAAGTACAATGAGCATCCACATGTCATTAATGCGATTGCTTCACACCATGGAGATGTAGAGGCAGATAACGTGATTGCTATGCTTGTGGCGGCTGCAGATGCCCTATCTGCTGCAAGACCTGGGGCTAGAAGAGAAACACTTGAGACATACATTAAAAGACTTGAGAAGCTAGAGGAAATCTCTGAGTCGTTTGATGGAGTAGAGAAGTCATATGCGATTCAGGCAGGCCGTGAGGTTCGCATTATGGTCAAGCCCGAAATGATTGATGATTTAGAAGCGCATAAGCTTGCGCGAGACATTACTAAACAAATTGAAAATGAATTAGATTATCCTGGACATATCAAGGTGACTGTGATCCGTGAGACAAGAGCGGTTGAATATGCTAAATAAAGTGGCTATAGCCACTTTATTTTTTTCTGTACATTTGATAGTAGCGAAGGATCGTGTTCTTTGTTTTCTTTATAGTTGATCAGGGTAAAGTAAAAAAGAGGTGAAGTTATGAGGATACTATTTATTGGCGATGTCGTAGGTTCTTCTGGGCGTGATGTTTTACAGTCCTACTTGCCAAGGCTAAAGAAAAAATTTCAGCCGACTTTCACAATTGTGAATGGAGAAAATTCAGCAGGAGGGAGAGGAATTACCTACAAAATTATGAAAAGCTTCTTTGAAATGGGAGCACAAGCTATTACAATGGGGAACCATACGTGGGATAATAAGGAAATTTTTGAATTCATCGACAATGAAAATAAACTTGTAAGACCGGCCAATTTTCCGCAAGGTACACCAGGAAATGGGTATACATACATTAAATCCAATCAAATAGAACTTGCTGTTATTAATTTAATGGGGAGAACCTTTCTGCCTGCGACAGATTGCCCATTTCGGGTAGTGGAGGAGTTAGTAGCTAAAATTAGAAAAAAAACTCCATATATTTTTGTTGATTTTCATGCGGAGGCAACATCTGAGAAGCAAGCTATGGGTTGGTTTCTAGATGGGAAAGTATCTGCGGTTGTAGGTACTCATACACATGTCCAAACGGGCGACGCTAGAATACTACCACAAGGTACTGGTTACTTAACTGATACAGGGATGGTCGGCCCCTATGATTCTATACTTGGAATGGAGACGGATGCTGTACTTAAAAAATTCCTAACACAACTACCCGTCCGATTTGAGGTAGCAAGTGGGCGCTGTCAATTAAATGGTGTTGTTATTGATCTGAATCCACAAACGGGTAAAACAGTTTCGATTCGTACCATCCGAATTGATGACGAACATCCCTTTTTAGATTAGGAGTCTATTAATCCAAACGGAATTTTCTGTTAATTAGTTTTTATGATCAGTCATTTTTACTTAAATCCTTGAATATAGTAGCAGTGGTAATATTCATTCTATCATTCAAGGAGGTACTGATCATGGAAGTATTAAAAGTTTCAGCAAAATCCAATCCTAATTCTGTAGCTGGTGCACTAGCGGGCGTTCTCAGGGAAAGAGGGGCTGCAGAAATTCAAGCTATTGGAGCGGGTGCACTTAATCAGGCAGTGAAAGCTGTAGCAATAGCAAGAGGATTCGTAGCTCCTAGTGGTGTTGATCTAATTTGTATTCCGGCCTTTACGGATATTTTAATAGATGGTGAGGAACGTACAGCCATTAAGCTCATTGTAGAGCCACGCTAAATATAAAACGTTGTAATAGAAAGCCTGTTTATTCTCAATGAATAAACAGGCTTTCTAAGTATATATAGGATCTGGTTACTTTGTTAAATATCCAATATTTCCCTAAAGGAGGTAGGATATACAACTTTTGAACAGCCTTTCTGTAAATGAATGAATCCAATATTGCGTTATTTAGTTTGTAGATAAAACATTATTTTACAAATGTTGATAGAGGAAGTGTGATGATTTAACTTTTGTTTGAAGTGGAGTATAGTTGAGAAAATTCAAGTAAACAATGGTATAAACTAGGATTTTAGTGCAATTAAGTTTTATAACAAAATTGGCTTGCAATTTTTTGCAGATAGGACTAAAATTGTAGACGTTTAAAGGTTAACAATTCGTTCACATTTGGTCATACACAGGTGGAATATCTATCGATTGATTCCTCTTTATTCCAATCATGAGAAGTGTTAAACTGATGTTGGTATCAATGTAGAAACGATGCATAAGTTTGAAGGGGTGGAGTTCATGATAAGTCAACTTTCGTGGAAAGTTGGAGGACAGCAAGGAGAAGGGATTGACAGTACTGGTGAAATATTTGCCATTGCTTTAAACCGTCAAGGATACTACTTGTACGGTTATCGCCATTTCTCTTCCAGAATTAAAGGTGGACATACAAATAATAAGATCCGTGTTAGCACCAAACCCGTACATGCAATTTCTGACGACCTAGATGTCTTGGTTGCTTTCGACCAGGAAACAATCGATCTCAACGCACATGAACTACGTAAGGGCGGTATTATTGTCGGGGATAGTAAGTTCTCTCCTAAAGCTCCTGAAGGAATGGATGTTCGTCTGTTCTCTGTTCCATTTACTGAGTTGGCTGAAGAACTTGGTACATCCTTAATGAAAAACATGGTCGCTGTTGGAGCCTCTACTGCCGTTTTAGGCCTTCCTGTAGAAGCTTTCATAGAAGTTGTTACTGAGATTTTTGGTAAAAAGGGTCAAAAAGTAGTAGATAAAAATATGGAAGCCATTGCTAAAGGCGCTGAATATATAAATCGTGAAGCTGGTGGAAGCCTACCAGATTTCCAATTAGAACCTGCTGATGGTAAAAAGCGTATGTTTATGATTGGAAATGATGCGGTTGCACTTGGTTTGGTTGCTGGTGGTGCTCGTTTTATGCCTGCATACCCAATTACCCCTGCTTCTGAAATTATGGAATACTTAATTAAGAAATTACCTGAATTCGGTGGAGCCGTTATCCAAACAGAAGATGAAATTGCTGCTGTAACAATGGCAATCGGTGGAAACTATGCTGGTGTTCGTACACTAACTGCTTCTTCAGGTCCTGGTTTATCCTTGATGATGGAAGCGATTGGACTAGCTGGTATGACTGAAACTCCACTAGTAATTGTAGATACACAACGTGGTGGTCCTTCCACAGGTCTTCCAACCAAGCAAGAGCAAAGTGATGTTAATGCTATGATTTGGGGTACACATGGTGAAATTCCAAAGGTTGTATTGGCACCTACTACAGTTGAAGAAGCTTTCTACGATGCTGCAGAAGCATTTAATATTGCAGAAGAATATCAAGTGCCTGTTATTTTGGTAACTGATCTTCAACTTTCGATTGGTAAGCAGACTTGCGAACCTTTAGATTATAGTAAAATTGAGATTCGCCGTGGTAAATTACTTACTGATGATCAACCTGAGAATGATACTGTTGACGGTATGTTCAAACGTTATGAACTTACTGAAGATGGAGTTTCACCTCGTGTAATTCCTGGTGTTAAGAATGGTATTCACCACGTAACTGGGGTTGAACATAATCAAGTTGGACGACCTTCTGAGGATCCAGTTAACCGTAAAAAGATGATGGATAAGCGTCTAACCAAATTGAATAGCTTAAGAATTCAGAATGCTACTATCTCTAATAATAACCACGAAAATCCAGATGTGCTAGTTGTTGGTATGGGTTCTACTTGTGGAACGATTGATGAAGCAACTGAACGTTTAGCGAATGATGGGTTAGCTGTTAATACATTGTATGTTCGTCAATTATGGCCATTCCCTACTGAAGAAGTAAAATCACTTGTCGAAAAGGCAAAGAAGATTATTGTTGTAGAGAGCAATGCAACTGGACAACTTGCTAACCTAATTAAGTTAAATGTTGGTCAGCATGATAAGATTAAATCCGTATTGAAGTATGACGGTAACCCATTCCTTCCTTCAATCGTTTACAAAGAATGTAAGGAGTTGTTATAAGATGGCAACATTTAAAGACTTTAGAAATAGTGTTAAGCCAAACTGGTGCCCTGGATGTGGAGACTACTCTGTACAAGCTGCTATTCAACGTGCAGTTGCTAATGTTGGAGTAGAACCTCAAAATCTTGCTCTTATTTCTGGTATTGGTTGTTCTGGAAGAATTTCTGGATACATCAACTCTTATGGTGTGCATGGTATTCATGGTCGTTCACTTCCAATTGCTCAAGGTGTTAAGATGGCTAACCGTGAACTTACTGTTATTGCATCTGGTGGTGATGGTGATGGCTTCGCGATCGGTATGGCTCATACAATACATGCAATGCGTAGAAACATTGATATTACCTATATCGTAATGGATAACCAAATTTATGGTCTTACTAAAGGACAAACTTCTCCACGAAGCCAAACTGGATTCGTAACGAAGAGTACTCCTAAAGGATCAATTGAAGCTCCAATCTCACCAATGCAATTAGCACTAACTATTGGAGCTAACTTCATTGCTCAAACGATGTCAAGTGATCTTAAGGGAATGACTGAAATCATTGAGAAAGCTATTAACCATAAAGGTTTCTCATTAGTAAACGTATTTAGCCCATGCGTAACATTCAATAAGGTAAACACTTATGACTGGTTCAAAGAGAACGTGAAAAACCTAAGTGATATTGAAGGCTATGATCCATCTGATCGCGGTATGGCTATGCGTGTCCTAATGGAAAATAAAGATTTAGTAAACGGAATTATTTATCATAATCCACAAACAGAATCTTATGAAGATAAGGTTCATGGCTTTAAAGCAGAAGGATTAGTTAAGCAAAATCCAAAAATGGATGAAGCGAAATTCGCTAAGCTTTGTGCAGAATTCATGTAGTTGTAAGTATAGAAAAGACCATCATTCGATGGTCTTTTCTTGTGAATTGGAACAAAAGACTTAGGTTAGCTTTCGGTTCATGGGAACTTTCTTACTCTTCAGTCCTTCATAATGTTCAGGAGCATATTGATGCTGCTGGGAACTTGCTTCACGTGGTCTTGGACGACCATCAGGTTTGTAAAATTCAGTCGCAAATTCAGCTCTTGCAAAATCGCGTTTGTTACGAAAGATATCCTTCGGCATATTCAAACACCTCCTACGCAAGATACTTCTAGTGTTTCCGGCATAGAAATTTTCGAATCCTGTTAAATGATGCCGGTTAAGGATGGGAATATGAGGGAAAGGTAAAAACAGATACAAAAAAGGATGGACGCATAGTGATTTTCCATTTAAAATAAAACACGGAAAATCTATAGACACAGGTGATAAAATGGGTAGATATCAGATATTATTTGAAACGACAGAAGGAAAGCAGATTGAGGGACAGATGTTGGCGAATAATCAAGAAGAGGCTCGTAAACGAGCAGAACAGGATTTAAGTGATAAGAACGGATTGAAAAGAATTGTGGATGTCAAGGAAAGATAATGAAGGTTATAGATAAACAGTCACCCGCAGGTGGCTGTTTTGGTTTGTCCTGAAATCCTCTTTTGTTTTCCATTGGGCTTTTGTTATAATAGATGGGTTAATGTGGGAAGCTTAAGCGAATAAGGTATTCGTATGATTAGCTATCGGTAATTTTTAAAATAGATTAAACCTTCTCTTTTTTGTAAATCAAGGAGTGATTAAAATTGACAGATAAAGACTATAGCAAATATTTCCAAACGAGTAATTCAGCAGATAAGAAGAAAAAGCCAAAAAAAGCCGAAGATATTGGTTACTCCCAGTCTGAAGGAAAAAAACGTGGTAAAGAAGAAATTATGGTGTTGAATTTTGATCCGATTCCTGATGAAATAAAAAACTTAGGGAAAGACAAATATTACTGCCTAGTTACATTTGGCTGCCAGATGAATGAACACGATAGTGAAACGATTGCAGGTATTCTAGAAAATATGGGATATACAGCTACAGATAATGAAAAGGATGCAGACATTGTTCTGTACAATACTTGTGCTGTTCGAGAGAATGCTGAAGATAAAGTGTTTGGACACTTAGGTGCCCTAAAGGCCGTCAAGAAAGAACGCCCTGATATGATTATTGGGGTATGTGGCTGTATGTCACAGGATGAATCAGTCGTCAATCGTATTCTTACCAAGTATCAGCATGTTGACTTGATTTTCGGAACCCATAATATTCATCGTATACCTATTTTGCTCAGAGATGCTCTCTATAGTAAGGAAATGGTTGTTGAGGTTTGGGCAAAAGAAGGAGACGTTATTGAGAATATGCCAAAGGTACGCGAAGGCGGGCTTAAGGCATGGGTGAATATTATGTATGGATGCGATAAATTCTGTACGTATTGTATAGTACCTTACACACGTGGGAAAGAACGTAGTCGTCGCCCTGAAGACGTGATTGCGGAAGTGCGCGACTTAGCTAGACAAGGCTATAAAGAGATTACCCTTCTGGGGCAGAATGTGAATGCTTATGGAAAAGATTTCTCTGATCAAAATTATCTATTTGGAAATCTGATGGATGATGTTCGAAAAATTGATATTCCTCGTATTCGATTCACAACCAGTCATCCACGAGATTTCGATGATCATCTCATTGAGGTGCTTGCGAAGGGTGGTAATCTTGTGGAACATATTCACCTCCCTGTACAATCCGGAAGCACAGAAGTTTTAAAGAAAATGGCAAGAAAATATACGAGAGAACAATATTTGGAGCTAGTTGGTAAGATTAAAGCAGCTATACCTAATGCTGTGCTGACAACGGATATTATTGTTGGATTCCCAGGGGAAACAGAAGAACATTTCCAAGAAACGATTTCTCTAGTTGAACAGGTTGAGTATGATGCAGCCTACACATTTATTTATTCTCCGCGACACGGCACACCTGCTGCGGGCATGGAGGATGATATAGCTGAGGAAGTCAAGAAGGACCGCCTACAGCGTTTGATGGCCGTGGTGAATCGTCTTAGCCGAGAGAAGAATGAACAAATGAAGGGACAGGTTGTAGAGGTTCTCGTAGAGGGTGAGTCAAAGAACAATCCAGATGTTCTATCGGGAAGAACCCGTGGGAATAAATTGGTTAACTTTGTTGGACCGAAGGATTGTATTGGGAAGCTTGTCCATGTTAAAATTACAGAGCCACAAACCTGGACCTTAAAAGGAGAATACATGGCAAGAGTGGAGGTTTAGAACGATAATGGGGAATCAGGGAGTTGTAACCAGTAGTACGATCGTTGATAAGGCTAAGGAATTAGCAGAAATGATCGCAAGTACGAATGAAGTAGAGTTTTACAAAAAAGCAGAAGAACAGATTTCAGGTAATGTAAAAGTTCAGACTCTAATAGCAGAAATTAAAAAGAAACAAAAAGAAGCTGTTTATTTAGAGCATATTGGCCGTGCGGATCTGATCAAGAAGGTTGAAGAAGAAATAGACTTGCTTCAAGATGAATTAGATGCAATTCCAGTTGTTTTGGAATTCAAGCAGTCACAATTAGAAATTAATGATCTTTTACAGATGGTCACTAATGTCATTGCCAATACTGTCACGGACAAAATTATAGTTTCTACTGGGGGAGATCCTCTCAGTGGAGAAACGGGTTTTACTAAAGTACACCCAGAGGGTAGTGAAGGCGGCTGTGGTTGTGGCCACTAAAATGAAAGGAAAGTTCCTTTAAGAAAAGGAACTTTCCTTTTTTATATGAATATAGAAATGAAGAAAATCTATTGAATTCCTTCTTTTTGTCAAAGGCAACTAGTTTTCTTTATTCACGCCAGGCGATTGCCTTGCATAGGCTGTAAGTAAAACATAGAAAGATTTCTACGTTTTAAAGGTACATTTATAATTTGACATTTCGAAAGGTGATTTAGCACCACGGGCGAATGTCCTGCATACAAATGTACTGAATAGCGTATGGAGGAGGTAAAATCATGCCGAGTACAGATAAAGAAATGCAGTGCCGTGAAATCATTACCAAAGCGGTCTGCGGAAAAGGTCGAAAGGTTTCCCTAAGAACGCATACGATTACTCCGAAACAGCGTCCGACAAATATTATGGGTTGCTGGATCATTAATCACTCCTTCGATGCAAATAAGGTAGGTGATGTGATCGAGGTAGCGGGATCCTTCGACGTACAAATCTGGGTATCCTATAATAATAATACGGATACTACGGTAATTAAAGAAAATGTAGCGTACGTAGAGCAAGTTCCACTTTCTTACTTCGACACCAACTGCCGGGGTAAGCTTGAGATTATGGCTCACGCCACACAGCACCCGAATTGTCTTGAGGCAAAAATTTCCAAGAGTGGAGA
This sequence comes from Bacillota bacterium, assembly GCA_035254305.1. Lineage (GTDB taxonomy): Bacteria > Bacillota > Bacilli > Aneurinibacillales > RAOX-1 > DATFAS01. The sequence goes on along the minus strand of DATFAS010000089.1, from coordinate 20,201 downwards.
TTCGATTAAGGTCAAGGTTGAAAGTGAATTCGAGGTTGAAGTGATTGGAGAAACAAAGCTATGTGTTGTCCTATGTGACTCATGTGGTGATGGGGAAAAAGATGTAGATTTCGATGATGTCGAGGATATTGAAGATTTCGATGATTTGGATGATACCATTATTGACGACCTAGATTAATGGTTGATAGTTATGGGGAGGGATACCTCCCTTTTTTATGTTCACTTGACACTCTTCAAACATAGGCGCATATGCTGTTAGGGATCATTTGTGGTATGCAAGGGTGAATGCTAAAGTCAATTACCACAAGGAGAAAGGAAGAGTCCAATGTCGGCATACTTATTATATTCTAAGCAAAGCTCAGTAGCCCCCATGTTAACCTACCTTGGTATCCCGTGTGGTACAACACTCCCAGAAGAGCAAGCGGAGATCGTTATTCAGTGGGATTATGGTGCACTATCTGCCAAGGATCCATCTGTTCATGTTTTAAACAGTAGTGAGGCTCTTGATAATGTCTCTACTAAGAACGTAATGCTAGATTTACTAAGGTTAAATGGAATTCCCACGTTGGAAGAACGCGCACCTATAAAGATGTCTACCATCCGTCGTTATTTTGTTCCAATCTTTCAGCAGGATGAGTTGGCTCTCTATCGTTCTATTGGGAGGAAGGTTTGGTTAACCGATCAATTAAAAGCCGGTCTGAATGATTCCTTTGAAGAAATTGAAATGGATCGAACCCAACGAGAAATTCGTAGAGTCTTACAATATGCTTTGCGTAGCATTTATGTTTTAGGTCTTGATTTTGGTGGAGTATTGATCGGAATTGAATTAAATGGAAAAATAAGAGTTATCGATGTGACATCAAAACCAAAGTTAAACGATAAATTAGCTGTCAGATTTGTAAAATCTATAGAATCCTATGTATCTCAATACAGAAGATTACCGAGTCAGCAGGTAGTACTTGGAGCTGATCCAGAATTTGTTCTAAGGAATACAGAAAATGGGAAAATGGTTCTTGCCTCTCGATTTTTTCCTAAGAAAGGTAGGGTAGGCTGTGATCAGGTTTGGTTAAGAAGCGACCAAACACGAAAGCAACTTCCACTAGCAGAGCTACGTCCTCAGCCGGCAAGAGACCCTAAGCAACTCACAATCAATTTATATAAAACCATGCTGCTTGCTGAAAAGAAAATCAATTTACAATCTATAGAATGGTTAGCTGGTGGTATGCCTATGAAGGGGTATCCAATTGGAGGACATATTCATTTCAGCCAAACGTGGCTTAATTCTTCCTTTCTACGTGTTTTAGATAATTATTTGACCCTTCCTGTTATGCTGTTAGAAAATGATATTTCTCTAAGACGTAGACCCAAATATGGCTTTTTAGGTGACTTTCGTAAGCAATTCCATGGTGGTTTTGAATATCGAGTCCTTCCGAGCTGGCTTGTTTCTCCAAGAATTACGAAGGCTGTGTTTTCCCTTGCCAAACTTATTGCAGAATCCTATCCTCTTTTAAAACAAATTCCTACGATCGATCCTTTAGTTCAGAAGGCATTTTATCAGGGGGACAAAAAGAAAATTCTCCCTGTAGTAAAACAAATATGGACGGAACTAGAAAATCTACCGGATTACGAAAGATATGCCAATTATATCGATCCCTTTCGGGATATGGTATTTAATACGCAGGAGTGGAACGAATTCCAAGACATTCGGCAGGCTTGGCAAATTCCACCCTATTCAACAAAAAAGCTATAGGGTTGTGGTATAATAAACTCGATTTGTTAACTAGGAGAGGAAAGTTATATGGCACGCTACACCCCAATGATGGAACAATATTTAGCTATTAAGGCACAATATCAGGATGCCTTTCTTTTTTTTCGCCTAGGAGATTTTTATGAGCTATTTTTTGAAGATGCTGTTTTAGCTGCACGCGAATTAGAAATCACTTTAACTGGCCGTGATGCTGGTGTAGATGAACGAATTCCTATGTGTGGGGTTCCTCATCATTCCGTTGATAACTACTTACAAATTCTTCTGCGAAAGGGTTACAAAATAGCCATTTGTGAGCAAGTAGAAGACCCTAAGGAAGCTAAGGGTGTTGTTCGCCGAGAAGTTGTAAGAGTTCTTACCCCGGGAACGGTTATGGAAGGTCCTATACTTCTAGAGAAAGAGAATAATTATCTAGTGGCAGCAACTACTAGTGAAGATCATTATGCATTAGCGGCTTGTGATATTTCAACTGGGCAGATGCATGCAGCTCGTTTTAAGACACTCGAACAATTAGCCGGAGAGATCATTTCTTATCAACCTAGGGAAATACTCATACAAGAGGGAAGAAGAAGTGAGGAGCTTGAAAAATTATGCTCCCACTTAGGTGGGAGGAATATTCAACTTATTGATGGAAACTTCGGTCAACTGGATCAACAGGAAAATCAATGGGTTTCATCTCTTGAGGATTCATCTCTTAAACAGACAATCAACCTTCTTCTTAACTATATAAATGCAACACAAAAGAGAGTTCCTAAGCATATTCAAGAGCTTGATTTATATCAAGCTGAAAAATATATGTTCATGGATCCCTTTTCCAAAAGAAACCTTGAATTAATGGAAACGGTTATGGAAAAGAATAAAGTCGGTTCATTACTCTGGTATCTTGATCATACTGTGACAGCAATGGGAGCAAGATTGATTCGCAAATGGATGGATAAACCATTGATTGTTAAAACAGAAATTGAAGAACGCTTAGATGCTGTACAGTATTTTGTAGAAAACATGTTTATTAGGCAACAACTAAGAGAAAATCTCAAAAGTGTTTATGATTTGGAGAGGCTTGCTGCACGTGTCTCATATGGGAATGCCAATGCCAAGGATCTAATCAATCTTAAACATTCGTTATTGGTTGTTCCACAAATAGAGGATCTCTTTCTGAATGAAGAAGGAAAGATTCCCTCTTTAATGGCGAATATGTTAACAGAACTTGATCGGTGTGAAGATATTGTAGATCTTATAGAACGTTCGATCGAAGAGGACCCTCCCTTATCGCTTAAGGACGGTGGTCTCATTAGGGATGGGTTCAATGATTTCTTAGACAAGCTAAAAAGAGTAAGTAGAGAAGGGAAAAATTGGATTGCTGCTCTTGAACAACAGGAGAGGGAAGCAACAGGTGTTCGATCACTCAAAATCGGTTATAACAAGGTGTTTGGTTATTACATAGAGGTAACAAAAGCTAATTTGGCTTCTGTCCCTATAGAGAGATATGAACGTAAGCAGACTCTAGCGAATGCGGAACGGTTTGTAACCCCTGAGCTTAAAGAACAGGAAGCATTAATCTTAGATGCTGATGAACAGCTAACGGACTTAGAGTATAAGGTGTTTACTGAGATTCGGGAGCAGGTTGCTATTCATTTGGATCGTTTGCAGAAGCTCTCACGACAGGTCGCTGCACTTGATGTTCTCTCTACTATGGCTCAGGTTGCACAAGAGCAACGCTTAGTTAGACCAACCATTACGAATCAATCCTCCTTGCACATAAGGGAAGGAAGACATCCTGTAGTAGAAAAGGTGTTGAAGGAGGAAAGATTTATTGCCAATGACACGGTGATGGATCAATCAAGCAACAGGATCCTACTTATTACTGGACCAAATATGGCTGGGAAGAGTACCTATATGCGCCAGCTTGCATTAATTGTGATTATGGCTCAGATCGGTTGCTTTGTGCCAGCAAAAGAAGCCGAGATAGGCATAACGGATCGAATTTTTACACGTATTGGTGCTGCCGATGATCTGGTGGGTGGGCAAAGTACATTTATGGTTGAAATGAAAGATATACAATTAATGACGACACAAGCTACACCTAGTAGTTTAGTCATTATTGATGAGATCGGTCGAGGAACCTCCACACATGATGGACTATCGATTGCACAGGCCGTAATTGAATACTTACAGCAAACAGTTGGTTGTAAATCGATTATTTCCACACATTTTCATGAATTAGCGATCCTAGAGGAATCACTAGAGGGATTGAAAAATTATCATATGGCCGTTGAAGAGAAGGATAACAATGTTATTTTCTTAAGGAAGCTTAAGAGAGGGGCTACAAGTGAGAGTTATGGAATTTATTGTGCAAAGGTTGCAGGTCTACCTAATGAGGTTATTGATCGTGCACAAGAACTCCTAACATCCTACCGTGAGGCCACTCCCTCTGCTGTTCCTAAGCCTCAAGACTATGAGGTGTCACAACAGCTTGATTTATTTGTTGGCATGAAGGAACCGACCATTGAGACCGATAAGACTGATAAACGATCTCTGAAGATTATTAAAGAATTAAGAGAAATTGATCTGGTTAATATGACTCCGTTGCAAGCGATCAACTACTTATATGAGCTCAAGCAGAAAACTAAGTAATGGCATACTTAACTTGTGAGTTTAGACCCCAATACTTCTAGGAGAGAGATATGCTTTAAAGAGGTGAACATGTAAATGGGAATCATTCATATTCTTGATGACCGACTATCTAATATGATTGCAGCTGGAGAGGTTGTGGAGAGGCCAGCTTCTGTTGTAAAGGAGCTTGTAGAAAATTCAATCGATGCAAAGAGTACAACTATTGAGGTGCACATTGTAGAGGGTGGTCTTGGCACGATTCGAATTGTAGATGATGGGTGTGGGATGACTTCGGATGACTGTGAAGCTTGTTTTGAAAGACATGCTACGAGTAAATTACGTCGGGAGAGAGATTTGTTCCATATTTCTAGCTTGGGATTTCGAGGGGAAGCTATACCAAGTATTGCCTCAGTTGCCAAAGTTGAATTAAGAAGTAGTCATCTTGCAGGTGAAGCTGGCACTCGTATTGTGGTGGAGGGAGGAAGAAGGGTAAGTATAGATCCTGTATCCCAACCAAAGGGGACAGAAATAATTGTTCGTGAACTTTTCTACAATACACCTGCCCGATTGAAATATTTAAAAAGTATTCAGACGGAGGTTGGACATATTGCAGACTACCTCAATCGTCTTGCCTTTGCTTATCCTGAGATCAGCTTTCTGCTAACAGTAGATGGCAGGACAGTCTTAAAAACCTACGGGGACGGGCAGCTCTTACATGTCATTTCATCGGTGTATGGAATGGTGATCGCAAAGGAAATGATTCCGATAGAAGGGCAAAACCTTGACTTTGAAGTAGAAGGTTTTGTCGCCAATCCACAGCTAACTCGTGCCAATCGATCCTATATTTCAATATTAGTTAATGGAAGGTATATTCGTAACCAAGCTGTAATTGGAGCTATACTCAGAGCCTACCATACATTGCTCCCAATCAATCGGTTTCCCATTGGTATCTTACAGTTGAAAATGGACCCAGCACTAGTTGATGTCAATGTTCACCCAGCAAAGCTAGAGGTTCGTTTTAGTAAAGAGCAAGAACTTATGCAATTTATTGAGAAGGAAATAGCCAACGTTCTGCAGAAGCAACGCTTGATCCCTGAACCTATACGAACGACTCCAAAGGAGCCGTCAACACAAACGAGAATCGATTGGCAGAGTAGAAATCCAAATGTCTCGAATGCTTGGAAAAATGAAGAACCGTCTGTAGTCCGAGAATACACAACTTGGTTTCTTGACCAAGCCGATACATCTGCCCCAGAGAAGGTGAATGTACAACTAAGTGAGGTAGGGAAGAATGATCAGTCAGAGGTAAAAGCCATAGAAACAGAAAGGCTAGAGGAATCGTCACCCTCCTCGTTTGTTGTTGATCCTTCAGTTCCAATCTTCTATCCTCTAGCACAACTCCATGGAACCTATATTCTTGCCCAAAGTGAAGATGGACTTTATATTATTGATCAACATGCAGCGCAAGAAAGAATTTGGTACGAATATTTCCTAGGAAAACTTGCTGAAGAAAAAATTGAAATGCAGGATTTGCTAATCCCATTATCCATTCACTTGTCTCTTAAGGAAATGAATCTAGTACAGGAAAAACTTCCATTATTCAAAGAAATTGGATTGGATTTAGAGGAATTTGGGAATCAGACGTTCATTATTCGATCTCATCCTAGGTGGTTTGTTGCTGGGGAGGAAGAAGCAATTATTCATGAGATGGTTGAGATGATCGTTCGTGGAGATGAAAAGATTGATACGGTAAAATTACGAGAGAAAGCAGCTATTACAATGTCATGTAAGGCAGCCATTAAAGCTAATCGACACTTGAATCATCTGGAGATGGAGGCCTTGTTGAATAAATTAAGAGAAACAACCTCACCTTATACGTGTCCTCATGGGAGACCTATCATCATCCACTTTTCTACTTATGAATTAGAGAAGATGTTTAAGAGGGTTATGTAGGCTTTTAAATAAAGTAGAAAGGAGAATCCAATGATTGTCACCACTTCTCAAAACGAGCATCCACTGGCGATAGAACGGGCGAAGATGATTGCAAGTGAACTGAACCTTGGATTCATCCCTCGAAATGATCGTTCTCTTGATACTATGTATCAGAAGTATGGCGAAAGTATATTGGTTGTGAATCGTCGAGAGATTAAATGGTACCGTCAAAACAGTAACCAACCTTTCTTTTTTCATCCAGGATTGTCTGTAGTCCGTATAAAGCGATTAATCAGCGGTGATAATGATATAATGATTCAGACATGCCAATTACAATCAGGGGATCATTTTCTGGATTGTACGTTAGGCTTGGCTGCAGATGCGATCGTGGCGTCGTATGCGGTAGGGGAAGCAGGGAGAGTTGTTGGTTTGGAATCTGAACCAATGCTTGCTTACCTTGTAAGACTTGGTCTTAAAGATGTACAATCGATTTTGCCGATTGAACAAGCGACGAGGAGAATTGAGGTTTTGTCTGGTCATCATGATCAATGGTTACAGGAGTTCCCTGATAAATCTTTTGACGTGGTATATTTTGATCCTATGTTTCGCGAAGGAATTAAGGAATCCTCTTCATTAAAAACCCTTCGTGATTACGCTAACCCTTCTCCAATCAGTCTCGAGGCAGTTCGGCAGGCCGAACGTATTGCTAGAAAAAGGGTAGTGCTAAAAGAACACAAAAATAGTGATGAGTGGGAACGGCTTGGGTTTTCACCCATGAGGAGGGAGAATATGGATGTAACTTACGGTGTTATTGAGGTTTAGGGGAGCGAAAAGCAATGTTAGAAAAAGAAAAGCTATTAGTGATAGTAGGCCCTACAGCAGTAGGAAAGACTGCATTAAGTATTGATTTAGCCAAAGAGTTTACAGGTGAAATCATTTCTGGTGATTCCATACAGGTTTATCGTGGGATGGATATTGGATCGGCCAAAATAACCCCACAAGAAATGAAGGATATCCCTCATTATCTTATCGACACGCATGATCCTGACGAACCATTCTCAGTTGCTGAATTTCAGAGTAGAGCTACTCAATTGATTAGGGATATTAACGATCGTAGGAAGCTTCCGATGATTGTCGGAGGGACAGGTCTTTATATCCAATCCGTGATTTATCAATATCAATTTTCAGAAGCGGGTCAAGACCCTGAATTACGGAAGGAACTTGAGAACTTTGCGCTAGAACAAGGAAATGAGGCTCTACATCAACGACTTACCGAAATTGATCCTATGACTGCAAACAGACTGCACCCTAATGACATAAAACGTATCGTACGCGCCCTTGAGATTTATGAATTAACCGGTACAACAATGGCTGAATACCAAAAGAGGTCAAAAGAGTCCCCTTACCAACTTTGCTTAATTGGGTTAAGCATGGATCGTGACGTTTTATATGAGAGGATCAATCAACGTGTGGATCTGATGATAGAACAAGGTTTAGTAGAGGAGGTTAGAACCCTGTTAGATAAGGGTTATCATAAGGGACTAACGTCATTGCATGCGATTGGTTATAAAGAAATGATCGATTACATAGAAGGTACACTATCTTTAGAAGAAGCAGTTGAACAATTAAAGAAAAATAGCCGTAACTTTGCGAAGCGACAGTTGACATGGTTTCGTTCGATGCCGGATCTTCACTGGTTTGATGTGACAGATCGCAGAAATTGGTCGCTACATGTCGAAAATATTCGAAGCTTTGTTGCAGGAATGCTGAAATAAATGACGAATATAAACTTTTAAGATATAAATAGAGGAGGTAAACACCTACAATGGCTAATTCTATCAACATCCAGGATACTTTTCTTAATCATTTACGGAAGGAAAATGTTCCCGTTACTATATATCTCGTGAACGGTTTCCAACTCAGAGGACTCATTCGCGCATTCGATAACTTTACGATTGTTATAGATAGTGAAGGAAAACAACAATTAGTCTATAAGCATGCCATTTCTACATTCCTCCCACAGCGCCCAGTTTCGTTAATGCCTGATAACGAATAGGATTCTGTAAACCTATTTTAAGCCGAAGACTGTTGTCTTTGGCTTTTTCCATTTTTCCATAATAATCAAATGATATTAAAATAATTGCAAAGATAATAGCTTCTTTTCGTTTAGTTGACTTTCTATTCCCTAAGAAGTAACCTCAATAAGTATATAGTAGTATTATTTATACTAATATTTGTTGACAAATGAATAGATTGGATGTTACAGTTTATCTAAACTTAATAATTAACAATTCCGATCGGAATTGTTTCTTATCTAGAGAGGTGGAGGGAATGGCCCGATGAAACCCAGCAGCGGATCTTCGTTTGGATGAAGATGCTGTGCTAATTCCAACAGGATAGTATCCTGGCAGATAAGAGAGTTGTCTTTTGGCATAATAAAAAGTCCCTCCTTTCTGCTATATATGAAAAGAGGGTTTTCTTATTTCTAAACCAAGGGCCCTGGTGTAGATCAGAAAAGTTACTCTTTTTAAAAAAATTGACATCAAAAGGGGAAACTGTAAAATGAAAAAGTGGCTTAATATTGTTTCTACATCGATTTTGGCTCTATCTATATTAGCGGGCTGTGGATCAGCAGGTGATCAAAAAAGTTCTACTGCTGATGGAACGAAAAAAGAAGCAGCAGCTGTAGAAAAGATAAAAGTAGGTGTGACAGCGGGTCTACATGAAGAGGTAATGGAAAAGGTTAAAGAGGTCTCAGCTAAAGATGGATTGGATATTCAAATTGTACCATTTAATGATTACGTACAGCCGAATATGTCCCTCTCGCAAGGAGAAATAGATGCGAATAGTTTCCAGCATGAACCATTTCTTGACCAATTTAAGAAGGACCGCAACCTTGATATAACCAAGATTGCTAATACGATTAATATTCCAATGGGGATTTATTCATCCAAAATTAAGGATCTTAAAGACTTAAAGGATGGTGCAGTACTAGGGCTACCTAACGACCCAACGAATGGAGCAAGAGCTCTACAACTATTTGAAACAGCGGGTCTGGTTAAAATTAAAGAGGGTGTTGGTGTAAAGGCCACTGTTCGTGACATTGCAGAAAACCCAAAGCATCTTCAGTTTAAGGAATTAGAAGCACCTTTTGTACCACAAGCACTTGGTGATTTAGATATTGCTGCGATTAATACAAACTATGCTATGCAGCATAATTTAACACCTGGTAAGGATTCAATCTTCTTAGAACCGAAGGATTCCCCATGGGTAAACCTTATTGCCGTACGTACTGCAGATAAAGATAAGCCTGTATTCCAAAAACTAATTAAGGCATATCAATCTCCTGAAGTGAAGAAATTCATTGAGGATAAATATAAGGGATCTGTCATTCCTTCTTGGTAGTCAATCGTAATAGAATGTGTAGTTATGGAAATGCTTCGATATAAATAAAAAGGAGGCCTCAGAGGGATGGGGCTTCCTTTTCACTTGGCGGATAGGAAAGTAAAAAATAGCAAGTTTTTTACGATTTCGCAGAATGGAGGGACATTAGATGATATCCATCAAAAATTTATATAAAACATATGATCAAGGTGGCAGAAAAGTAGAAGCGGTTAAAGATGTTAATATTAAAATTGCTAGAGGAGAAATCTATGGTGTGATTGGATTTAGCGGTGCGGGAAAAAGCAGCTTAATCCGTTGTGTCAATCTGCTTGAGGTGCCAACCTCTGGATCAGTACAAGTAAATGGCGTAGAAATGACGAAATTAGGGAGCGAGGGTCTAAGACAAGCACGCCGTAAGATCGGGATGATTTTCCAGCATTTTAATTTATTATCCTCAAGCACTGTTTTTGACAATGTGGCAGCTCCGCTAAAATTAAGTGGAACACCAAAGGAGAAAATCAGTCAAAGAGTAACAGAGCTTCTTGGATTAGTTGGCTTAGCGGATAAAGGGAATTCCTATCCTTCCCAATTATCTGGGGGACAAAAGCAGCGGGTGGCGATAGCACGGGCACTAGCAAATGAACCTGAAATTCTTCTTTGTGATGAAGCAACCTCTGCCCTTGATCCGCAGACAACTGATTCTATTCTAGAGCTCCTATTAGATATTAATAAAAGATTTCAAATTACTATTATGCTCATTACCCACGAAATGCACGTCATTAAGAAAATTTGTGATCGCGTGGCTGTAATGGAAAATGGACGTGTTGTCGAGCAAGGAACAGTGCTCGATATTTTCTCGAAGCCTCAAACACAGACAGCCACTAATTTCATTAAGAATGTATTCGATATTCATTTGCCAGAGAATCTTCAGAAGAAATTTAAAGCAGAACAGGCAAAAGGAGAGATTGTACGGATTTCCTTTATTGGAGAAACAACCGCCGAACCTGTTTTTGCTGAACTTGCCACGAGATTTCCACTTAAACCTAATATTCTCTTCGGAAATATTACGCAAATTAAAGAAACGACTTTTGGTAGTTTAATTTTGAAACTATCGGGGTCCTCAGAGGAAATTAGAGCAGGATTAGAGTATGTTCGTGAACAAGGTTTAAGTGTGGAGGTGTTACAGAATGTGGAGTAGTTTATTTGATAAGGGAGACTTATATCTTCAAGCGCTAGGCGAGACATGGTGGATGACGATTGATTCTTTTCTTATTGCGACGATTTTGGGATTGCCACTTGGTATCTTACTCGTAGTCACTCGTCCAAAACATATCTATGAGAATCCAATTATTTATAATACACTGAATATAATCATTAATATTTTCCGATCCATTCCATTCATTATTCTAATGGTTGCGATTATACCTTTTACCAAATTTATCGTAGGTACGGCTATCGGGGTTAAGGGAGCGATTGTTCCGTTGGTTGTTTATACAGCACCTTATATTGCCAGATTAATGGAAACAGCTTTACTAGAGGTTGATCCTGGGATCATTGAAGCCTTTCAGGCAATGGGTGCAACACGCCGACAAATTGTTTTTCGGGTGATGATTAAGGAAGCAAGACCTGCAATCTCCCTAGGTCTTACCATTGCAACCATTGGATTGATTGGAGCAACTGCGATGGCAGGCGTTATTGGTGCGGGTGGGCTAGGTGATCTAGCTATTCGATATGGCTACCAACGTTGGGAACTTGATGTAATGGTTATTACCGTTATCATATTAGTCATCATTGTCCAAGGTGTTCAATCCTTAGGTAACTATATTGCGAAACGCCTAAGAAAACAGTAGAAAAGGTTGAGAGTCTGATGAAAATCGAAACAGCAGAAATCATGAAAGGATTACCCACCCAATTTTTTGCAACATTAGTAGATAAGGTGGGGAAGGTTGCGGCACAAGGGCACGATATTATCAATTTGGGGCAAGGAAACCCTGATTTACCAACACCAAGGCATATAGTGGAAGCAGCCCAGAAGGCCGTAGCTGACCCTCTTCATCACAGATACCCTCCTTTCCAAGGGCGTACAGAATTGAAAGAAGCTGTTGCTAGTTGGTACAAAACTGAATTCAATGTGGAGCTTCACCCTGAAAAGGAGGTCGCCATTGTATTCGGTGGGAAGGCGGGTTTAATAGAGTTGTGCCAATGCTTGCTTAATCGAGGAGATGTATGCCTTGTTCCAGACCCTGGATACCCTGATTATTGGTCAGGGGTGGCTCTGACTGGAGCAGAGATGGTATTTATGCCTTTGCTTGCAGAAAATCATTTTCTCCCAGATTATGCGAAATTAACCTCAGATGAGCTGCGCCGAGCTAAGCTTATGTTTTTGAATTACCCGAATAATCCCACCTCAGCTATGGCTCCATATTCCTTTTTTGCGGATACGGTAGAATTTGCCCGACACAATGAAATAGTAGTTTGTCACGATTTTGCTTATGGAGCTATTGGATTTGATGGACACAAACCGGTGAGCTTCTTGCAAGTCCCTGGAGCAAAAGAGGTTGGAGTTGAGGTGTACACCTTATCGAAAACCTATAATATGGCTGGATGGCGTGTGGGTTTTGTAGTTGGGAATGCGAAAATTATTCAACTCATTAACCTTTTACAGGATCATTTATTTGTTAGCCTGTTTGGTGCTGTACAAATGGCTGCTGCACATGCATTAACCGCTAGTCAGGATTGTGTTCGGGAGCTGGTAAGCACTTATGAATCAAGGAGAAATACTCTCTTTAATGGATTGGCTGAAATGGGTTGGCATGCGTTGCCTTCAAGAGGCTCTTTTTTTGGCTGGTTACCTGTTCCAGAAGGTTTTACTTCTGTAAGCCTAGCAGATTATCTTCTTGAGAAGGCACATATTGTCGTTGCGCCAGGAGTCGGTTTTGGTGAACATGGTGAAGGCTATGTACGTGTTGGACTTTTAACCTCAGAAGAAAGGCTGATGCAGGCTGTATCTCGTATTGATCAACTTAAGCTTTTTCGTTAAGAGAAAAAGCCTTGCCAAGCTTTTTATGGCAAGACTTTTATAGACCTTTTTTGTGGGTAGGAAACAATCCATAATTTAAATTCCATCTCCACATAAAATTCATAGTTTTCTTTGTTATTACTGGGACAATGGGTCCTCATCTGTTGGGTCCATAGAAGGCTCATATTTGCAGTCCTCACAGATCCAAGAGGTACCAATTTCCTTACCCTCATGAAGTCTTCCACATTCTAGGCATGTGATCATTGGGCGTATCTTCCCTTCCGTATCCTTTTATAATTATCATTCTATCCATTTTCATCCGAATTTTGCGTAGGAATTACAACTAAATATGATGAAACTTCGAAAGTAAATGAATGACGGAATGGAGGTATAGGCTGCCCAGAATCATCGATTTGGATACCCACTCGTAGAAAAATGGGTTGTATAGAGGGGAAATGTGGAAAGTTTTTGACTGTTTTTGCATATAGATATAAAGGTTAAAAACTGAGGGATTCGTTAGATGGAGGGATTTGAATGTATGTTGGGGTATTTGATCTGAAACACAGGCTAGAGCATACGAAAAAGCTATTGAAGGATAAGATTCGTCTACGTGAATTACTTGACGATGATATTAAAGAGCTAGAACAATCCATTGAAGATCTAGAAGGCATGGTTAATAAAAGCGATAAAGCGGTGCTCGTTTAAATGGCGAGATGGTGAGGCCTCTCAGATAAGAATGGGAGGCCTTATTTGTTGGATAGGATAAATTCCTTTCCTTCATCATAATAGGTTACCACCAACTTCAAAGACTTGGTGCAAGCTAAGGTTTACCTTGTCTAGACCATAAGTGGGAAAACTTTCTTATCTGCTACAAATCCTGTACAATAGAGGTTGGGCAAACGTAAGATGAGGATATCTCCTGGGAGGAATTCATAAGTGAGTAGTAGAGATTGGAATAAGTTTCTGATCCCCTATGAACAGGCGGTAGAAGAGCTAAAGATCAAGCTTCGAGGGATCAGAAAGGAATATAAGCGTCGTGAGGAATATTCCCCTATTGAGTTTGTCACTGGTAGGGTAAAGAAGATTTCTAGTATATTTTCTAAGGCCAAAAGATTGAATGTCACTATGGAAGACATTGAAGTAGGGATTGAAGATATTGCCGGTATTCGAATTATGTGCCAATTTGTTGAGGATATAGCAAAAGTCCGTGAACTCATTCTTCAACGTGATAAGAAAGATCTAGAGGTTGTTTATGAGAAGGACTACGTTAATCATAAGAAGGAAAGTGGTTATCGAAGCCATCATATTATTGTGAAATATCCTGTTCAAACCTCAATAGGTGAAAAAGAAATCTTAGCAGAAATTCAAATCCGAACATTAGCGATGAATTTCTGGGCGACCATAGAACATTCTTTAAATTATAAATACGAACAAAATATTCCGCCACATATTCGTGAACGTCTAGCCAAGGCTGCAGAGGCTGCCTATGAACTTGATCAAGAAATGTCTCTTATTCGAGAAGAGGTAAAGGATGCACAGCAAGCATTCGAGACAAAGTCACAGTTAGTAAGCAATATCTTGAGAGATATTCAACGACTTTATACTTATGGCTTAGTAACAGAGGCAGATCGATTCTATCAAAGCTTCAAGGAAATATGGGATTATGGACAAATCTCACAGCTTAATCATCTTGCTGAACGAATTCGCTTGACTATTGAAAATAAGGTTGCGGAATAAGAGGGCCGTTGTTCGAATAGGACAACAAGCCCTCTCTTTGTATTAGCTTAAGGAAAAAACTCCCCCGAGGAGGAGAAAAAACAAAGGTTATGAGTTATAGTAAGTATATGCAAGAATCACTTGCTATTTCACTGAAAATTTTGTATGTTATTTTGTTTTTTAAGAAGACTATCGACAGGTGGCAAATCTTAAGTTTAAAATAATAAAAGTGATCAGTTTTTTAAGGTCCACAACAAGTGGAAAAGGAGCAATGGTATGTACCACAGAAAACAGACCCGACCCGTGCAGGTTGGTAATTTAACCATCGGAGGATCTGATCAAGTCGTCATCCAAAGCATGACCACGACGAAGACCGCGGATGTACGGGGAACCGTTGAACAGATACACCGACTTGAGGAAGCAGGCTGCCAGCTTGTTCGTGTAACCGTTAATAATATGGAAGCAGCTGAAGCCATTAAAGAAATTAAGAAGCAGATCCATATCCCTATCGTTTCTGATATTCATTTTGACTATAAGCTTGCACTAAAGGCCATTGAAAATGGTATTGATAAGGTTCGTATTAATCCAGGGAATATAGGAAAAAGAGATAAGGTTCAAGAGGTTGTTAAAGCCTGTAAAGAACGTGGAGTACCTATTCGTATTGGGGTAAATGCGGGTTCATTAGAGAAGCATTTACTTGATAAATATGGTTATCCAACGGCTGAGGCTATGGTAGAAAGTGCTCTACACCACATCGGGATACTAGAAGATCTTGATTTTCATGATATCATTGTATCGCTTAAGGCATCTGATGTGATGCTCGCAATCGGAGCTTACTCGTTGGCTGCAAATGCTTTTTCGTATCCTCTGCACCTAGGAATTACGGAAGCAGGAACACTTTTCTCTGGAACGATTAAGAGTGCAGCTGGGCTTGGTGCTCTACTAGCACAAGGGATTGGGTCAACGATGCGGATTTCACTAAGTGCAGACCCTGTGGAAGAAATTAAAGTTTGCCGTGAACTTCTAAAGACGTTTGGATTAGCGGCCAATGCTGCTACATTGATCTCTTGCCCTACCTGTGGAAGAATAGAAATTGATTTAATTTCTGTTGCGAATGAAATTGAAGATTATATTGCACAGGTTAAGGCTCCAATAAAGGTTGCTGTTCTTGGTTGCGCCGTGAATGGTCCTGGTGAAGCGAGGGAAGCAGATATTGGAATTGCAGGGGCAAAAGGAGAAGGATTACTTTTCCGCCATGGTGAAATTGTCCGTAAGATCCCAGAGGAAATACTTGTATCCGAATTAAAGAAGGAAATTGATACTTTGGCAGAAGTGTTCCATACAACGGGCTCTTTACCAAAAAGACATTAGAATACGATAGGGTCCCTTCAATAAGGGACCGTTTTCCATCTTCTCCAAAAAGGAGGTCTGTCCAATTATGAAAAAGCGGAAAAATCAACAACCTCAAAAACTCCAAAAACCTACAGTCCAACCCGAGGACAAAGGGATTAATCTAAGTGATTTCCTAAATCCAGAAATTGCAAATCAGCTTAAAAGCTTAAAAAAGGAAAAAGAAGCGGAATTACAAAAGCTCAAGGAAGAAGAAATGGCTAAGAAACTATTTGAACAAAAGCAACGAGAAAAAAATAAATCCTTTGAAGAACTGTTAAATGAAACACATTTAGATTGGAAGAAATTCAAATAGGGTGGAAAAGGGTTTTGAGATTTATTTGGCTATACCAGATTGGTGTAGTCATTTTCTTTTTGAATAAAGGAGCATTTGAGGTACCCGACAGCAAGATGACAGTTGGATCCGTGATGTAAAAGGAGATCAATATGGAGAAAACATTAGTAATAGCGGAAAAGCCAGATATGGGTCGTCATATTGCAGCGGTTATTGAACCGAAAGCAAGGAATAAAAAGACACATCTAGAAGGTGATCGGTTTATTATCACTTGGGCTATTGGCCATCTTGTTGGGCTTGCAGAACCTGAACGTTACGATATGAAATACAAGAAATGGAATTTTGCTCACCTTCCTATTATCCCCCATTCTTTTCAGCTGAATCCATTATTTCGCACAAAAAATCAATTAGACACGATTGCCGACTTAGCCAGAAAATGTCACATGATTATCAACGCATGTGATGCTGGGCGGGAAGGTCAACTGATCTTCTCTTATATCCAAAAATATCTTCGCTTACATCATCCTGTGAAACGACTTTGGATTTCCGATTTAACGGAGGAAACAATACGCAAGGGATTTCATGAGCTCAAGGACGAAAACGAATATAAATATCTTACAAGTGCTGCAATCGCACGTAGTGAAGCTGATTGGTTAATTGGGATGAATGGATCACGGGCATTTAGTTCGAAGCATCGTATGCTCTTGTCTGTTGGGCGTGTTCAAACTCCAGTCCTTGCTCTTATTTATGATCGTATGAAAGAAATTGAAGCCTTCATTTCAACTGAGTATTTTCAGCTATTTGCAGATTTTGTTGGGGGAGCAACGGTATACAGGGGGCTTTGGCAGGGCCCAAGAATAGTAGAACGTAGCCAAGCCGAATGCATTGCAAACAAGGTAAATGGAAAAAATGGAATCATCACGAATAGGGAAGAGAAGGAAACAAAGGAATGGCCGCTAAAATTATATGATCTAACCCTTCTTCAAAGAGAAGCGAATGCTAAGTACGGGTTTTCAGCTAAGAAAACGTTAGATCTTGCACAGGCATTGTATGAAAAACATAAGGTAATTACTTACCCGAGAACCAATTCTAACTATGTCAATATAGAGACTATCCCATTCATGCACAAGGCTCTTGATGCTTTAAGAGGTACGCAATATGATCAATATTTAGAAAAGGCAAGTAAATCACGAGTTCATCAACAAAACAAAAGTGTTTGTAATCCCGCCAAGGTGGAAGATCACCATGCCATCCTTCCAACAAATAAGAAAGCTGGGAAATTGTCAGTTGATGAACAAAAAGTTTATGACCTAATTGTTAGAAGATTCCTCTCATATTTCTATCCACCAGCTAGGTATCTGATGCATACCGTTCTTACAATGATTGAGAACGAAACCTTCAAAACAACCGGAAAGGAAGTTTTGGAACTAGGTTGGAAGGTTCTCTATGAGGGACAAACTGTTTCAAATAGTGTGCAGGATGAGGAAAACATCCAGGAATGGAAATCTCCGTTTTCTTTAGATGAAAGGGCATCCGTAGAATGTCGAGAGACCTTGATAAAGAAATTAGAAACAAAACCACCAAAGCTGTTTACTGAAGGCACTTTATTGAAGGAAATGGAGAATGCCGGAAAAAGGATAGGAGATGAAGATCTCCGCGAGGTGATGAAGGATTCAGGTCTTGGAACACCAGCAACTCGGGCAGGGATCATTGAACGCCTTAAAAAGGTAGGTTATATAGAACTGCGTGGTCGGTCGATTGCAATCAGCACGAAAGGCGCTGCAGCCATTGAACTGGTTCGTGGGGCAGGTATTGACCTACTAACTTCACCGGAAATGACAGGCTTATGGGAAAAACGATTATCTGAGATTGCTAAGGGCCAAGCAGAAATAGGGCCTTTCATGGAAAGTGTGAAAAAGTTTACCCGAAAAATTGTTGATCATGTTAGTAAGCAATCTGCTATTCCGCAGATTCAAACGTTAGCAGATCATTTTAAGCAAAGTGATTTACCTGGTTGTCCGAATGAAGGCTGTAAGGGTAAAATAGTGAAAGGAAAAAAGGGATTTGGTTGCAGTGAGTATAAAGGAGGATGTCGATTTTTTCTATGGAAAACCTTTATGGGAAAGACACTTACTGAATCTATGGTGAAAAACATCATCCTTAAGAATTGCACCGGAAAATTAAAATTTAAAGATAAGCAAGGAAATCCGTTTAGTGCTAAGATTATCCTTGTAGATCGCAATACTGGTAAATTAGGGTTGGAAAGAATGGACGAGTGAAAGAATGATGAGTAAAGGTGGGAGAAAATGCAATTTGCTATTATTAGTCGAGGGGATCCTTTATCTGAGACTAAGAAGAAGGAAGCCATTCAACGTTTGCTTATAGAAGGATTTAGTTATAATGAGCAAGAGCCAGAAGTAGTGATTGCCATTGGTGGGGATGGAACGGTTCTACACGCTTTTCATACATATAAACACCGACTAGACCGTTCCTCCTTCATTTCTTATAATACTGGACATCTAGGATTTTATTCAGACTGGGATGAATTAGATTCTCTTCTCCATGCACTAATGAGGGGAAAATTAGTAACAGTTGAGTATCCGCTTGTCAATGTGAATATAACAAACAATAAGGGGCTAACAGTATATTTGGCATTGAATGATTTTACGATCAAAGGAGTTAAAGGATCGATACAGGTAGATGTAAGTCTGAATGGTAATTATTTCGAATCATTCAAAGGGGATGGGTTATGCATTTCTTCTCCTTCTGGGAGTACAGGCTATAATAAAAGCTTAGGTGGAGCTATCGTTCACCCTTCAGTGGAAATGCTTCAATTAAGTGAAATGGCATCCATTAATAATCGAATCTATCGTACGATTGGTTCTTCTCTCATCATTCCTAAGCATCATGGATTGACGTTAATTCCAAAAGAGGATTCTTATATTTTGTCTGTTGATCATGAATCCTACATGACAGACGATGTACAACAGGTTACATGTTCTGTAGCTAAAGAAAAAATTAAGTTCTTAAGGGCAAGATCTTTTCCGTTCTGGAATCGGGTAAAAGAAGCCTTTATTTCTTTATAATATGGTAAACGGTGAAAAATAGAGAAAAATCAATTAAAAATGGAAAGATTATCGGTTTCAAATAGAATTATGGCTGTTTTTGCCTGTATTTTTAAGAAAAGATCTATTTTTTGGCTGAATTTGCAGTATGAAATTTCTTCAAGATTTTCGGTATAATAAGAGAGAACCTATTTACTTGGGGAGAGATATTTATGGCTCAGAGGCTAGCCACAGAATACAAGCAAATCATATTGGAACTTACTAGTCAGCAGTTGCAGGAATTTATCGATTTTTTTAAAGGAAAGAAGTATCTTACAGAAGTACGTGTATGTGAGAATGGTGATACTGAATTCATCCTGCTTGATGACGGCAAAGAAATACCACTAGCCTTTCATAGCAATGGACTCTTGTTTCAATTTGAGGGTTCTTATATGATTAGTGATCTTCAACTAGCACAATTAATGCGCCAGATAATCAAAGAGTTTAAAGGTACAGCAACTGTTCATCGGGTTTATAATCATTATGTAATGGAATATGATTATGAATATGGGAATGTTAAGAGAATCTTAGAAAGAAAAGATGGAGCTGTAACACTTATCTATGAATATCAAGATACAGCGGGTTCATTAACTAGATTGTTTGAACAACAAGGTGTTGAGGATCAAATCACTTGGGTGAAGCTCCAAATCGATATGTTACTTGAACATCGTGCTAAGACTAGTTCGAAAGCTGGTATTGAGGGAATTGATATCCAACTTAACGAATTAACCCGTGAATTATTTGCTCTAGAGGCCTAATTTCTTATAACGATAACCGGGATGAGGGAACTGTTTTCCTCATCCTTTTTTATTTTTTTGCATATTTCCTCATAAAAGTATGGAATTTATTACCCATGTGTGGTATAGAAAAAAGGCTTGCGGGTGAGGGGATTCCATGTTATTTTAGTTATCGTAATACAAATTAGGAACCAGGATTCACTCAGGAACTTCTCCTCGAAGAAAGTGAATGGCGTAGGTCCTAGCT
>DATFAS010000088.1:0-3684 GCA_035254305.1 Bacillota bacterium | reverse complement strand
AGTGGACACACTAAATATACAACTGGCTTTAAAGTTGCTTTGGCAACTCCTTATGTAAAATCGTTGTCCCTCCCCTCTTATTCAATAAATATCAAAAATAAAAGAAACTAGAGTTCATAGCTTTATTCCTCTTCATTGAGTTTTGTATTTTTTTGTCCTATATTAGCTATTTTTCTGCTATAATTAATCACTGGTTTTTGAAAATTTATTCACTGAAAATTCGACAGAAGGTGATTGAAGTGATATCGAGAAGTGAAAGTAAAAGAGTGATAAGGGGTAAAAGAAATGCACGGATCCGAAGTGTAATCTTAAAACTAGTAAATCTCCTATCTAAAACTTATATGTATCTCGGGTTTGCTCTAGTCCTCCTCCTATCCATTGTCTCTCTTACATACAAATCCTATTTACATAGAGATCCTCCATTCTATGAACGCATACCAACTGATTACAACCTAGTGATTATCGTAACGGCTGTAATCTCATCATTCTTTTTAAGTGGCATTATCGCCCTTATGACTGAACAAAAGAAAATACCCAAACAGAAGGAAAAGCAATTGGATAAACCTGTTGAAAAGCCAGTACGGAAAAGAAGAAGACGGAATAAAGTGGCATAAAGAGGCCATCTATTTTGGTAAATACATATGCGTAAAGCACCAGGCGAAGGTAGGGTGCTTTACGCATTTTAAGATTCTTTAAAATGTTTCTCTTTAAAATACCTTTCCAGTTAGCTGAATTCCAATATATCCCCATTCTCCGGTACTCTTACTTGCTTCGTTAGATTCTGCTCCAACATAGAGTGTCTCAACTCGTTTCTTGTTAATAAACAATGATTCCACGCTTCCATATGAGCCACTACAACTTGGGATTCCGATGATTTTTTACATACTCGTACAATGTCTTCAGATGTCATGGTAATCGGGCCACCTGTAAGAAATTGTGCAGCTCCTGCAAAAACAACCGTCACATCAGGTTGGTACGAATCAAGCACATTCTCAACATCAGGGCACCAAATACTATCTCCAGTAATATACAGGGAAGGTTCCTTACTAGCTAAAAGAAAAACTCCCGAAATAGGACCCATCTTTTGGGCTAGCTCACCCCTCCCATGTTTTCCGTTGGTTCGAATCGGATCTACAAGAATTCTCATACCGTTAAAATCAATTAACCATGGGGTTACCCATAGAACATCACTAAACCCTTATATAATCCGAATAGACAGGCTGTAGACCCCTGCTAACAATCATCTCGTGTATTTCATCCACCGTTCGATCGTCAGAAATTTCGAATTGCTCATCGCCCTTCTCTTCCTCACTATGACCTCCGACCCCAACCTTCACACCTGCTGACATCTTCGTAGCAGCCAGTCCTATAACATTGTCACGGAAGCCTGCTCTTTCTCTAGTAGAGATCGTAATGCCCGCGAATGGCATAAATATACGGTAGGCAAGGATGACCTGTAAAAGTTGTTTTTCATGGACGTCATTCGGATTATTATCCGCATTGTTAATATACGGCCTCAACCGTGGGGTTGAGAAAGAAATCTCTGCATGTGGATATTTCTGTTGAATAAAGAATGCATGTAACCCTGTAGCCAATGCATCCTTTCTAAAATCACCCAGCCCAAGCAGTGCACCGAATGCTACACCGCGCATTCCTCCTAATAAAGCACGTTCCTGAGCATGAAAGCGGTATGGGAAGATTCGTTTTGGCCCGATTAAATGAACTTCTTGATATTTATCGATATTATAGGTTTCTTGGTATACCGAAACAAAATCCGCACCGCATTTATGTAAATAAGCGTATTCATCTGAATTAAGTGGGTAGATCTCAATTCCAACGGTAGAAAAATATTTTGTCGCTATCTTAAGTGATTCACCAATGTATTCTAATCCAGCATTACGTGGAGACTCCCCTGTCAAAATCAAAATCTCTTTTAAACCAGTCGCTGCAATTTCTTTCAGCTCTTCTTCCACTTCTTCCATCGTAAGCATGGCTCGCTGAATCCGATTAAAAATGTTAAATCCACAGTATGTGCAATGGTTCTGGCAAAAATTAGAGAGATATAATGGCGTAAAAAGACCGATCGAATTACCAAAATGCTTTTTCGTCTCCGCCTTTGATCTTCTTGCCATAACCTCTAAATAAGGCAGCGCAGCTGGAGATAACAGAGCAGCAAAATCATGGATCGAAAGCTTATCTTTCTTTAGTGCAGTTTGTACATCACTGTCGGTGTATTGCGCATAATCATAATCGGCCACTAATTTTAATACTTTCTCCATTAGATCGGAATCAATGACTTCCATACCCTCTAAATATTTCATAGGATCTACTCTAGTATCATTCATGATTAATCCTCCAAAAATCCTGTCAATGGACTAGATGCCTCTGCCCCAAAATTTAACACTCTTCCAAGCCCTGCAAGATACGCAGCACGACCTGCTTCAATCGCTTGTTTAAAAGCTTTTGCCATCTGTTCAACATCATTTGCTGTTGCAATAGCGGTATTACACATGACAGCAGCAGCCCCCATTTCCATAGCTTCACAAGCCTGGGATGGACGCCCGATCCCTGCATCCACAATAATTGGCAGTTCAATTTCATCAACTAGGATTTGAATGAATTCTTTGGTACAAAGCCCTTTGTTACTTCCAATGGGTGCACCTAAGGGCATAACTGCAGCTGCACCTGCATTGACTAATGATCTCGCCACGTTTAGATCTGGATACATATATGGCATAACCACAAAGCCTTCATTTGCAAGGATTTCGGTAGCTTTTATTGTTTCATAGTTATCGGGCAGTAAATATTTAGAATCAGAAATGACTTCCACTTTTACAAAATCCCCACAGCCAATCTCTCTTGATAGACGTGCAATTCTCACTGCTTCATCTGCATTTCTAGCTCCAGAAGTATTTGGCAGTAATGTGATATCTTTTGGTAGATAATCTAAAATATTCTCTTCCCCACCCACATTAGCTCGACGCAGAGCCAATGTAATCATTTCCACTTGTCCATTTTCAATTGCTGCTTTAATCAGTTCTAATGAAAATTTCCCAGACCCTAAAATAAATCTTGACCCAAACTCATGCCCGCCAATAATTAACTTATCACTCATTTTCTTACATCCTTTCGATATAAAAGATTAGATTACTTAAAAATTTATGATGCTATTTCCTGATGAAATTGGAATGACTTTTTTGGAAAGTTAATCATTCACTGATCAACCTCCACCTACAAAAGTAACCACTTCCAATTTATCCTCATCATGTAGTAGAACATCCCTATATGCAGATCTTGGAACAATTTCACCATTACGTTCCACAGCAACTCTAGTAATATCAAAGCTTTGGGTGACCAAAAAATCATATAAACTTTGGCTTTCATTAAGAGAAATAATAGATCCATTCACTTTCATGTTCTCACCTCCCTCCAAAAGAGAAAATAAAAAAGCACAAAATAAGATTACACCCTTTCGGTGGTGTACCCCATTTTGTGCTACAGTTTCGTTATTAAAAAATTTCCAAATCATCAGTATGAAATTGTATAAAAACCAACCAAGATTAAAATCATCTTTACTTACTAAGCTTAGTTTACTACTCCTGCTAAAATATGTCTATAGTAGAATTTTAAATATTACTGGTTATTCGATAATCCCCATTTGCAGCAAATCCTCGTAATGAATTT
>DATFAS010000087.1:0-8451 GCA_035254305.1 Bacillota bacterium | reverse complement strand
TAAATGAAACATCAGCCCAAAGATGAATCCACTTTTCAATCAAAAAAGTGAAAATGGTAATGAGAATAATAAAGGTAATCTTATTTCGATTTCGTAAATGGATTAGGTAATCTAAATATCTTAAAATCTTATATTTCATTTTCATGAAAGACACCCCAAGGAACCGAAGTTCAATCTGTTTTAACATAATTATATTCGATAAAAATGAATTTTAAGGTTAGCAGTGTTGAAAATTCACTAAATTGCCATGATTATTTTCTGAAGTATGTCACATGTGAAAATGGATAACTAAAATTTAAATTTTGCCACTAGTAAATAGATAGTGCAGGAGAAACTCACCATTTGTCGAAAACAATATAGTGAACGTTTTTTTAAAAGGGAGGTAGTTTTCATGAAAGAACTCGTAGGTCAATGTCAGTCTTGTCAAACTCCTGTCTATTGTGAAGATGGTTTTTTTCATGGTAGTGTGCAGGATAATGGAGAGGTTCTTTGTTTTCCTTGTAGAGACCGCAAGGAGCTACATCAGCTATTAAACCAATTGCTTGAGGCTGAGAAGGCTGGAGTTGAGGCTTTGGCTTTTATCGAAGAGCTTGCGCCGGAGCAAGAATTATTCAAGCAAGTGAAGAGTGATGAATCTTGGTCTGTGGCAGGCCTTATTGCATGTATTCGAAGAGAAAAGGGGCAAGTAAGTACGAATACGGGTGATTTTGCCAATAAGGTAAAGGCTCTTGAAACCATGCCAGAACGCTTAACCCTGCTTAATAAAGGGCAATCCTGGGTAGTTAAGCGAATTGACCAAGCGTTAAAGTTTGCAATGGAGGAAGAATCTCGAGAGTTTCTTACAGAGATGAAAGTTCGCCATATAGAAAACATTAGTCAATGTGAACAAATTGTCTA
This sequence comes from Bacillota bacterium, assembly GCA_035254305.1. Classification (GTDB taxonomy): domain Bacteria; phylum Bacillota; class Bacilli; order Aneurinibacillales; family RAOX-1; genus DATFAS01. The sequence continues at coordinate 7,554 of DATFAS010000087.1, read as the reverse complement.
GAGATGATCGCTGGAGCATAAGGCTCCAAGTTTTTCAAGTTATTGTGAAGTATATTCTTAAGTCTAAACTTATAATCTAAAAACGAGAATTTCCATTTTGGGATTTAGATGTTAAGATAAATAACATAATTGTTCCAATTATAATCATAAAAGAATCATAATAGGAGTGAAAGAAATGACTGATCAAAAACGTGCCTACAATTTTAATGCGGGTCCTTCAGCCCTACCTTTAGCGGTATTGGAGAAAGCTCAAGGAGAGTTAGTTAATTTCAGAGGAACAGGCATGTCTGTGATGGAACTTAGCCACCGCAGTGCAGCCTACGAGGAAGTACATAATCAAGCGATTGCTCTACTTAAAGAGCTACTTTCCATTCCAGAAAACTATGAGGTACTTTTCCTTCAAGGGGGAGCAAGTCTTCAGTTCAGTATGATTCCTATGAATTTCCTAACAGAGGGTAAGAAAGCTGGGTACGTTATGACAGGTGCTTGGTCTGAGAAGGCACTGACAGAGGCAAAGCTTTTCGGTCAACCTTACCATGTTGCTAGCACAAAGGAAGAGAATTATCGTCGGATTCCAACTTTTGATGAATTGAAATTTAATGCAGATGATGCTTATGTTCACCTGACATCTAATAACACCATTTTCGGAACTCAATGGAATGACTTCCCAAATACTGGTGATGTTCCTTTAATCGCTGATATGTCGAGTGATATTCTATCTCATCCATTTGATGTAAATAAGTTTGCAATGATTTATGCAGGTGCACAGAAAAACCTTGGGCCTTCTGGTGTGACGGTTGCAATTATACGTAAAGATTTTCTTGAGAGAGCAAATAAAAACATTCCAACTATGTTGCGCTATGATATTCATGCAAAGAATAATTCTCTATACAATACACCACCTACCTTTGGTATTTATATGCTTGGCGAAGTTCTTGCTTGGGCAAAAGGCCTTGGTGGACTAGACAAGATTACCAAAATGAATGAGGAAAAGGCTGCAGTTATCTATAATGAAATCGATGCAAGCAATGGCTTCTATCTTGGTCATGCGACACAAGATAGCAGATCTCTCATGAATATTACATTCCGTTTGAAAACAGAGGATTTAGAGAAGAAATTCCTTGCTGAAGCAAAATCAGAAGGATTTGTTGGTGTGAACGGTCACCGTTCTGTGGGTGGTTGCCGTGCTTCTACCTATAATGCAGTACCTTTTGATACTTGCCTTGCTTTTAGTCAGTTTATGAACAAATTCCGTAAAGATAATGAATAATGATGAGAATTCGTTCTCTTAATGTGGGTATGCCTGTTCAAGTACCCTACAATAATCATACAATCTTGACGGCTGTTGAGAAGAAGCCAACTGAAGAGGAACTATTTCTATCCCGTGTGAATTTCACTGGGGATGCTCAGGGGGATTTGGTTCATCATGGTGGACCAGATAAGGCAGTTAATGTCTACTCCTTCGATCACTATCCCTATTGGGAGCAAGAATTAGGAATTACCCTTGATTATGCTGCTTTCGGTGAAAATTTAACCGTAGAAGGTTGGACAGAAAGTGAAGTATGTATAGGGGATATTTATCGGCTTGGGAATGCGATTGTTCAGGTGAGCCAACCTCGAAAGCCTTGCTATAAGCTTGAGTTAAAGCATGGGATCGCTGGTATTGAGAAGAAAGTAATAGAAACAGGTTTTAGCGGTTTTTACCTTCGTGTTTTAGAGGAGGGGACCGTATCACAGAGGAGTGACATTACTTTAATTAAAAAGCACCCTCTTGGCATTACGGTAAGCTTCGTCAATCAGCTTATGTACAATCAAAATGCAGAACTAGCTGCAATTAAGCAAGTTATTTGTCTTGAGGAACTAAGTGAGGTTTGGCGAGAATCCTTACGTAAACGTATAGAGGCACCTTAAATAAGGTGCCTTTTTCTCGTCTTTATCTAATATAGCCAATTTTTCTTTCGGAAGCGCTTTAATCTATACTTTTCAGTTAAAATGATTGGTGATAGATTTATAGGTGAAATCTGAACCTAATAGGAAGGAAGTAAGGGGCGATAACAAGCTCCTTACTTCCTTTTTACGTAATTGATAATTGCAGGGGGGGTTAACTAAGGTCTATAATACAACAATGGAAGTTAAATTTGTGAATTTTTAGATAGAGAGGATTGTTAGCAGAGAAATGAAAATTAGGGATTTTTTTACTCACCCATTAGGGATTGTACTGGCTGCCAGTGCAGCAACGCTTTTTTGGGGAAGTGCTTTTCCGTTTATTAAGTTAAGCTATCAAGAATTAGAGATTGGTCAGGAAGATTTATTCAAACAAATTTTATTTGCAGGATATCGCTTTGTGCTAGCCTCCCTCCTTATCTTTTTGTTTATTCTCATTCTAGGTAGAAAGGTGCGCTATGTTCCGAAGACACTCCCTGGATTAACAAGAATAGCTATTTTTCAAACCTTTTTGCAATACATTTTTTTCTATATTGGTGTGGCTCTGAGTACAGGAATACAAGGTTCGATCATCTCTGGTACTACGTCCTTTTTCCAAATCCTTATTGCCCACTTCATGTATAGAAATGATTCACTAAGTACCCGCAAGGTGATCGGGCTTCTTATTGGTTTTTTAGGTGTTATTGTGGCGAATCTTTCGAAAGGGGGAACCTATCAATTTGCTTTTGGTATCGGTGAACTTCTTTTATTAATTGCTATGTTTTGTGGTGGGTTAGGCAATGTCCTATCCAAAAAGGAAGCTACCCAAATGGATATTCTTTATATGACATCCTCTCAAATGCTTTTAGGTGGGATCGGGTTACTTCTCATTGGGGTATGGAAGGAAGGGTGGTTCCCTCTTTCATTCACAGTTCACTCTTTTGGGATGTTAATCTATCTATCTTTTGCTTCAGCAGGTGGATTCGTATTATGGAATACAATCATGAAGTATAACAAGGTTGGCCGTGTATCTATGTATCTTTTTCTGATCCCTGTATTTGGTGTTGTCTTGTCAGCATTGTTATTACAAGAAGAATTACATGCGATTGTATTCGTTGCACTCGTATTAGTTGTTGCAGGTATTATTATCGTCAATAGAGAAAAGAAAGAAGTAGAAGAATCATCCATAGAGTTAGAGAAGAAAGTTGCTCCCTAGTAAAACGGTGAAGGAGAGGAGAAAGGAATGAGTCAAGAAGCACATGTATTGTTTGAAATCAATCACTCTATTGGTTGGATTACTCTTAATAGACCTAAGGCACTAAATGCACTATCTTATGAAATGGTCGTGGAAATTGAGAAGAAGCTGCAGGAATGGAAGATCAATGACGACGTCTTGTTGGTTTGCCTTAATGGGTCAGGTGGCAAAGCATTATGTGCGGGTGGGGACATTCGAGCACTCTATGTTGAAAACCAGGCACATGGGGATGCACAAGAGCTAGCAAGAACATATTTGTCTGCAGAATACAAGATGGACCATCTCATCCATACTTTCTCCAAGCCTATCGTGGTAATCATGGATGGCTTTGTAATGGGAGGAGGAGTGGGTATTTCTATCGGTTGTAGCCAGCGTCTGATTACAGAGAAAACCAAGTGGGCAATGCCTGAGATGAATATTGGATTCTTCCCGGATGTAGGGGCAAGCTATTTTCTTAATCGTATGCCAGGTTATGTGGGCCGATATCTAGCTCTGACCTCTGAAACGATCCAAGCTGCGGATATCTTATATATTGATGCTGCAGACTGGTATTTGACAAGTGACTCTCTTGCAGATTTTCTTAGTTCCTTACGCTTACAGGCCTGGCAAAGTTGCTCCGTTAAGGAGACTCTTGATGAACTCATACGTTCTTATGTAGGTTCATGCCCTGATTTATCTTATTTACAGGAGAATCAGAACAAAATTGATCAACATTTTGGCTATGACCAGGTGGAGGAGATTATGGCTTCCTTAGAAGCAGCTAGCTTGGAGGGGTGTGACTGGGCGAGGGAAAAGCTTGGGATTCTTCAACAGAAATCCCCAACATCCTTGAAGGTGACTCTTGAGCAAATCATCAGAGGGAAATCCTTATCGTTAGCGGAGTGCTTTAGTATGGAAGTAGAGCTTGGTGTTCAGTTTATGCGCCATCATGACTTCTTTGAGGGGGTTCGTGCGGTGTTGGTTGATAAAGATCGGAATGCTAAATGGGTTCCTTCACGGTTGGAGGATGTGACAGCCGGCGAGGTGGATGGCTATTTTCCACTACATAAAAGGTAGAGCAAAGAAGGGCGCGGCGGGGTTGAATCCTAATCATTCTGGACCAAGTAAGAGCCCCCTGCGCCTCTATTTGTGGGAAAACGCAATCAGATGGACTTAACACTAGCCCCTAACGAGTTCTACCCCGGGCGGCTACACGCCATCTTTCCCTAATTTTGCCTTTTTGGATTACCACTACTTCATCGGTTAAGTTGACAACAGGGCAGCTGTGATTGGGGATAATTTCAATCTTGTCACCAACACGAAGGGAAGAAATTCCTGAAATATCAACTATGCCGTGTTCTTCAGATAATCTAGATATCGTTAACTCTGGATGACCTACTACCGTACCATAGCCTTTGACTCCTTGTGTTCCATGTGCCCCTTGATCAAGTGCTAGTGTCTTGGCACCCGCATCGATAATGAACCGTTCTGGAGCAGGGTGACCTACAATCCTTGCTACAACACGAAGGGAACAGTCTTCACTAGCTGCTACACCAAGGCGTACTTGGGTCATGTCGTTGAATACATAATTTCCTGGTCGAATTTCCGTTACACCGTGAATGGTGCCGGAGATCTCTACGGTCGGTGTTGAACCCACACTAATTTCCTCTACTGAATATCCACTTTGCTGTAACAGATTAGCAGTAGAAACCATCTCCATTCCTTCTTGTTTGGCAATCTCGATCACTTGTTCATGAGTAGATGCTCCATAGGCATGTCCGGCATGTGTCATGATTCCAATCACACGAATATAAGGCATGGAAAGGGTCTTGCGGTACAGTTCTACTACCTCTGTTCCAGGTTTCACTCCACATCTTCTAAGTCCTGTATCTACCTCTATAAGTACCGGAAATTCAATATGATTCTCTTTCGCATACTCGTTAAGACCTTCAGCTTGTTCGATCCCATCGATAACTGTGGTAATATTAGCCATCTTCATTAATCGATGGAGTCGCTTTAGCTTTGTCGTACCCACAATCGGGTAGGCAATAAGAATATCTCGAAAGCCTAGTTCAGCCATGACTTCAGCCTCACCAAGCTTCGCTGTAGTAATTCCTACCGCACCAGCATTCATCTGCAATTCGGCAATTTCCTTTATTTTGTGGGTTTTGATATGGGGGCGTAAACGAAGATTGTACTTTTTTGCAAAGGAAGCCATTTTCTGTATGTTATTTTGTAATAAGTCGTAGTCAATTAGAACGGCAGGTGTGTCAATATCCTCAAGTAACCAAGTGATCAAATGCCAGTCCCCCTTTATGCAAGCTTTTCATCTATTGTATCATATTTGAATTCCCTAGAAATGATGGTGTACTCCTGTGTTAATCCTTGATATACTGACAAAGGCGAGTGTTCGTAAGTCCCACCACTCGAAACAAAAAAACTAGGGAGAGAAAATAAAAATGGTGGCAACTCCTATTAGAGGCTCTTAAGGGGTTTTTTTATTTTCTTACAAAGGGAGGTAAAGAATGTCACAATATAAGATACCTGAAAAGGTTCAGAAATTAGGGGTTGATATCAATCTCGACCAACTGAAATATCATCACCGCAGGGTTGGCGTGGTGAAGGAATTTACATTTGACGCTGCCCATCATCTCCATGCTTATGATGGGAAGTGTGTGAATTTACATGGCCATACGTATCGACTCATCATGAAATGGAGTGGATATGTGAATGCAATTGGAATTGTTGTGGATTTTTCAGCAGTGAAGCAAATATTCAAGGAACGGATTGAATCTAGAATGGATCATCAGTATCTGAATGAAATTCTTCCACCTATGAATACTACAGCTGAAAATATGATTGTTTGGATTTGGGAGGAGCTGACGGATGCCCTTTCAAACTATCAGGAACAATCTGTGCGCCTTGAAGAATTAACTTTATATGAAACACCTACAAGCTATGCATTCCTTAAGCGGGAATGGATGGAGGAAGCATGAAAATTCCAATGGTAGAGATTTTTCAAACGGTGGAGGGAGAGGGGCTAAAGGCCGGATTTCCGACCACGTTTGTTCGCTTATATAATTGTAATTTAAGGTGCACCTGGTGTGATACGAAATATAGTTATGCGCCATTTACCCCGGAATTCTACGGTACAATTGAAGAAATTACAGGAAAAGTCAGGGCATTCGCCAATCCATCGATTTGCTTAACCGGCGGAGAACCTCTTATGCATGGTGAGAAATCTCTAGCTTTAATCGAAGCATTAGCAGAAATTGATTTCGTTCAAGATATTCATGTCGAGACCAATGGATCAATAGATCTGTTGCCATTTGATAAGCTTAGGAAAAGCAATCCTCATTGCATGAATAAAGTTCGGTTTATCATGGACTATAAGCTAGCATCGAGTGGAGAGAAGGATCGGATGATTCTATCCAATTTTTCGTTGCTTGAGGATCAGGATGAAATCAAATTCGTTGTAGGAAGTAATGAGGAATTTCAAGAAGCAGGCGAAGTGATTGATCGTTATTATAGACAGGGGCAAATCTTATTTAGTCCAGTTTGGGATGTGTTGCCTCCTGCTGAGCTTGTATCTTTATTGCTACATTCCCCCTACAAGGGGGCAAAGCTTAGTCTGCAAACCCATAAGTATATTTGGCATCCAGATAAGAAAGGAGTATAGGACCAGTGAGTAAAAAAGCAGTAATTGTTCTTAGTGGTGGTTTAGATAGTACAACTTGTATGGGAATAGCTAAAAGTGAAGGATATGAATGTTATCCCATTACCTTTAACTATGGTCAGAGGCATGCTCATGAAGTGGAGCATGCAAAAAAAGTAGCAACATATTATGAGGTTTCCCAGCATAAGATTGTAGATATGTCTTTTTTGAAAGAAATTGGTGGTAGTGCACTTACCGATGATTCTGTAGAGGTTCCAGACCATCAAGAGGATGGGGGAATTCCCGTAACTTATGTACCTGCAAGAAATTTGATTTTCTTATCCCTTGCTACGGCCTATGCGGAGGTAATAGGAGCTGAGGCTATTTACATTGGGGTGAGTGCAGTAGATTATAGTGGCTATCCAGATTGTCGTCCTGAATTTATCCAATCGATGTCAGAGACCATACAACTAGCGACCAAAATTGGAGTAGAAGAAGGGCGTTTACAGATTAAAGCTCCATTGATGCACCTTACGAAGGCTGATACCGTTCGACTGGGAGTAAGCCTTGGAGTACCTTACCAATTAACTACCTCCTGTTATCGCGGGGAAGAACTTGCATGCGGGACCTGTGATAGCTGTCAGTTGAGATTAAAAGGATTTGCTGAAGCGGGAAGTACCGATCCTATTGCTTACGCAAAATAAGAGTAGAATCTAAGAAATAGTTCCTTAAACCTTATGGA
>DATFAS010000086.1:0-9146 GCA_035254305.1 Bacillota bacterium | reverse complement strand
TCTCAATAAGCTTGTTGAAGTCGTTTGGTTCAATCGTTCCTCTTCTCATCATTCTGAGAGCGCTTAGAACATCTTTTGATCTAGGCATGCTTCCTATTAAGGAAGTGGGAAATAGCGGTAATGGTCTTTTCATGTGTTTTCATCTCCCAAGGTGGATGTAAAGTTAAAAGAGAAGCAAGGGAAAAAACCACGCTTCTCTTTTAATTGCTGCTTTTAAATATACAAGTCTCATATGAACAGTTTTATCTTGCGGAATTTAGAACTCATTCTTCGGTAATTACCTGTTAAAGAACTTTAGATAGTCATTGGCTTCACGTAATTGCTGAAATCCTGTGATTCTACCTTCAACCCATTGCTTCAAACCTTCCATATCCATCATCTTCTTATGGGCTTCATTGTTATAGTCCATTCTATGCAGCACCTTTTGCCATTCTATGAACCTTTCAGTTGGAAAATCAGGATGAGCTACGAAAATACAGTGGTCAAACAAATCAGTTGTATCAATACACACCAATTGATTTTCATCAATAGTGCCATCCTTCTTCCAAGCGTCCCAGTTCAAATCCAGAGTTACTGAGGCATCTACTGTTCCCGCCATCAATTCCCTAATGGCATCTAGCTCTCCTCCTATGTGGTCTCCATGAAGGCCGACGCCAATATCAAACCTTTTCTCAGTGTAGTCCGCCCCATACTCAAGTCCATTTTTATGCAAATGGTTGATTGGAATCAATCTTGCTTGAGGAGAGTCTATAGCTCCAAAGCCAATCGTCTTGCTCCTTAGTCCTGCGAGATTTGTGATGCCGCTATCTTTTCTAACTATAAAGCAGGTCTTTCTGTCTCTATCCGTATCTCTCATGGAACCCATCTGGCACTTTCCATTGGTTCTCAAATAAGCATCCAACCAGGCCAAAGGCGAATTCCAGGCAATATCAATCTCCCTGTTCATTAATCCGTCGACCTGTCTTTCATAATCCTTATAGAAGATACACTCTATTTCAAGCCCTTCTTCTTTGAAAAAATCAGCGATGATTCCCCAGATCACCGTAACTCTCGGATCATAGATAACAGCCCCGACTTTTATTCTATCCCTACTCAATGTGCTCACTCCTTCCTCTGTCTTTATGGAATCATCTGACCTGTTAATGCTTTTCCAAGCCAAATAGCCAAAACATCGGCACTAGGAGCCATAATTTGTCCGGCATATGCATCTCTTAGAAGTCTTTCCGTAGGTAGAGCCTTATTGTAGGCTTTTCCGCCGCCAACTCTCATGGCAAGCCTTCCGCATTCGATTGCAGCTTCTGATGCAACGATTCTTGCCGCTAATATTTTTGCAAGTGCATCCTCTTCTCCGTTGGCACCTGCTCTCGCAGCCTCTAACGTGATGGCTCTTGCGGCAGCTGCATCTTTATAAATGTTTCCAATATGTACCTGTATCGTTTCAATATTGGAAAGTGAGCTTCCATCAGGATATTTCCGATCCACAGCATATTTACTAGCAATTTCAAACATATGCATGGCAGTCCCGCTGTATACTGATCCTAGTCCTGTGATGAAGAATGGAGCTACCACGTTGAATACCTGCTCTGCTCCTGAACCTTCTGATCCAATGCGGAAAGATGAGTCCAAAGTCACATGATCGATGTGCATTGGGCAGGACGCATTTCCCCTCATTCCCAAACCATGCCATTTTGACATTTCGAAGGTTAGGCCTTTCGCTTCCAACGGAAATACCCAGTTGTTTAATTTTCCTGCTTCAACAGATGGTGCAAGAACGAGATAGTAGGAAGCATACGTGGCAGATGTGACCATGCTCTTTATTCCGTTGAAAGTTGTGAAGTCACCGCTAACCTCAGCAGTAATTTCCGGATTATAGAAGTGTACGCCTGTTCCGAATTCGCTGTAGGCTAACGCCATAAATTTATCATTTTCTACGATGTCTGTAAAAATCTTCTTCTTAAGTTCGTCACTTCCATGGGTTAGAACACACATTAATGCAACATTATGCATCATGTAGCAAAGAGCAGTCGTGGAGCAAGTCTCTGCAAAGGCCAGACAAACCTGAGCATGCTCTACAAGCCCTTTGCCAAACCCACCATATTCTTCAGGTATAAGCAGTTTTAAAAAGCCCTTTTTACCTAGTTCTTTGAAAGATTCTTCAGGAAATTGCGACTCTTTATCAGTCAATTTAGTGTAAGGCGATATGTAGGACTTAGCAAAATTCTTGCCTTCTTGATAAACGTTGTTCATATTGCCCTCCTTATATCATTTTTTCATATTCTTTATGAAAAATTATCATCATGTAGTATAAGTTATTTTCATATTCGAAATAACTTATACTTATAAATGTTATCATACCAAATGCTAATGTTCAATATTATGAATCTAAATTTAGTTTAGAAGTTCCGATCAAACAGCCAACCATATCCTGAAGATAACAGGCACCTGCCTTGATACTTTCATATGCAAATACAAACAAAAAAGCAGTTGAAGAAAAACATTTTGTTTTTCCCCAACTACCTTAATTTTTATGGACTTTTCAGACGGCGCCATCAAAAACCTCATTTACTTATGGTACGGTTCACCATAACGTATTTAAATGAGGTTTATAGACAAAATCCCCCCTACTTTATAGATAAAAAAATATTGAGTCCAAAATTGGAGCAATCTTACTCTTTGCCCACTCCACTGTCTCACTACAGAGTATTCTCTTGCTGTATGATCTATGTGGAAATTACCTAACCTTATAAATTTCCCCACAGGTGTTCTCCGAACCCGGGCATTAGACTTTTTTCACTTCCAAAGTGGATTACAGTAACATCTCCCACTCACCATCAATACCATAATGACGGTATCCCAATCGCAAAGAATATATGATGTCATCTTTTATTCAGTTGTTTTAAGTAACTTTCAATCTCTTCCGGTGTAACTGGCTTACTAAAGTAGAAGCCCTGCCCTTCATGACAGCCGTTTTGCTTTAGAAATTCCAATTGTTCGAGGGTTTCTACACCTTCTGCTATAACACGCAGGTTTAAACTGTGTGCCATGGCAATAATAGCTTTTACAATATGAATATTTTCTTTCCCTTTACTGATATTGTTCACAAAAGAACGATCAATCTTCAGCTTATCAACAGGTAGGCGATGGAGATAGTTTAGTGAACTATATCCTGTTCCAAAATCGTCGATTGAAATTTGAATACCTAGTTCTCGGAGTTCATGGAGTCTTTTTATGACAAAATCCTGATTAAATATAGACATACTTTCCGTTATTTCCAACTCAAGAAAGGCAGGGTCCACCCCCGTCTCAGCTAACACTTGTTTAACTAATTGAACAATATTTCCTTCTCTAAACTGATAGATAGATAGATTTACTGCAATCCGAATATGGTACCCAAGGTCATGCCAATGTTTTATTTGCAGACAAGCCTTCCGTAACACCCATTCACCAATCTCTGAGATTATACCGATTTCTTCAGATATTGGGATAAACAAAGCAGGAGAAACTGACCCAAGCGTGCTGTGATTCCATCTTAGAAGAGCCTCTACACCTGTCATTTCTCCTGAGATAATATCCATTTTAGGCTGATAATGAAGCAGGAATTCTTCTTGAGATAAAGCCTTTCGTAAAGAATTCTCAATAAAGATCATTTCAGAGGTTTTGTCATGAAGTGAATCCGTGTAGACCTTGTATCGATTTCCACCTTGATCTTTGGCAAAATACATAGCAGAGTCCGCATTTTTAATAAGTGTCTCAGCATTTGTACCATTATCCGGATATACGGAAACACCAATGCTTGCCGTAACAAAATATTCTTGCCCCTCTAGTATAAACGGTTGGTAAAACACATCCAATATAGACTGGTTTAGAAGATCAATCTCACTTAAATCTACCTCATCAAACACAATCGTAAATTCATCGCCACCAAGACGATAAACGTTACCGGATTGACAGATTTTTTTCTTCAAGCGTTCAGCCACCTCAATGAGCAACTGATCTCCAACGGAGTGACCTAATGTATCATTAATATTTTTGAATCGATCTATATCCAAGAAGAGGAGTCCAAAAGGTTTCTCGACATCATGGTGAAACAATTGATTTAGGTGATTGTTAAGTGATAACCGGTTGGGTAACCCCGTTAATGGATCATGATGAGCTTGGAAACGCATTTGGTCCCGACTTACTTGCAATTCTCTTGTGTTACTTTCTAACCTTTCAGACATGACATTTACTCGGTTTGCTAGTCTTCCTAATTCATCATTTCGTTTTAACGGGATACGGATACTAAATTTCCCTTCCGCAATTTCATCTACTTGCTGCAATAATTGATAGACTGGACGTACAATATAACGCGATAAGACCATCGTAACAAAAATGACGACAAATAATAGAATACTAGAAATAAGGAGGTCCTTATGAAGCTGACTAGAGAGTATGTCATCAATTACTTTATAGTCGGTTACAAATCCGATAACTAAGGGGAATTCGGAGGAAACAACTGGGATAAACGTTTTGATTAGATGGTGTCCATCCATCACCTCATCGTAACTGCTAACAATCTTATTGGCATCAGCATTTTGTATGTACTGAACATCTTTTGATTCATCTGGAAAGACGTAATTTCCAAAATAAATCGGACGATCGGCCAACTTTACAAATGCAACTCCACTGGGATTTGAAGTAATAGGCTTTTTTCCAATAACATTCGGGTTAAATCCTGAAATCCCAAATATTGATGAATTGAATTTTATGACCTTTAAGACTATAGACTCCGGACCCGTGGTTTGCTCGAATTGCTTTAAGCTTTCGTCCCGAATATATGGATTTATAATATAGTTAGTCGTTCCATCATAATAATAGCCCCATTTATCAATATAGTTGGGGTCAGAGGATGAAACAGCAAGCGGGCCCGACCAATAGTTTGCTAACCGCTGTCCCTTCTCTACCGTTTTGACATCCCTATATTTAAGTAACTCCTGAAACGCAGTAAACCAATACTCCCATTTTTTAGTAGAAAGTCCGATTTCCTTTGGATCAGAGGAGCGAACACCAACAATATCATCTCCTTGAGGTGCTAAAAGTGTAATATGGGAAACCCCTATCATTTTGGAAAGTTCTTGAAGTTGCTCGTTGGTAACATTTCTATAATCAGGACTTAATCGAAGCTGTGCAGCAACGGAGGCTGCCCTAAGTTCGGAGCCCATCGTATCCTCAATCTGTTGAGAACCACGGTTGTAGTTTTCAATCGATCCTACTATTTGCCTGGCCACCATCTGTGAATAACGGATTTGTTCCTGTATGAGCTGATCCTTAGTAGTAATATAGTGGAGTGTATTATTTAGAATTAGGATCAATGAAAACAGAAATGAGAAAATGATGGATAATTTAACCTTAATAGACATCTTGATAAAGCACCAACCTTATGTACTATGTTCGTAATAGTAAGAACCAAAGCAGGACTCCCCCACTTCCTTATAAACCCAATCATTATCAACTATTTTATTTCCAAATTACACAAGAAAAAATGGGTCAATTTTCCTAAAAATAGAATGCTTGGCCATTGTAATTACCATCACTTCTTAAGGTTGAGGTACTCTTTCAACTGTCCCTGTAATCATTTTCAACCGTTATTCCCTACCTAGATAGTTGAAACAACACAAATGAATGGCTAATGATCAACTCAAAACGTTGGGCCGGTTACTTACACATATGAATTTTTCAGATCACAGAGAATGTCTTTAATCAAAACTATTAGTTTCACACTATAAGTTTTATTATTCCAATAATCGTAGAAATTGTTTAGCCTTTTCTAGGACTTTTGTATAGTATTCATCTCCATTTGGAACAAAATCCCCTTTGGATAAAAATAGTGCAGATTTTACTCTGAATCCATTTTCTTTGAAGTCTGTACCTTCTGCCTTTACCAAGTCCACTTTATTATTAATCAATTCATACATTTCATCAATTTTTACATGATATAAGCCTGATACTTCCTCTAATTGAACATTAAACTTCATAGAAGAATAAGGTGCAATATATAAATACACATGACAGAATTCATTGTTTACTACTTCTTGACTGGCATCCGATAATATATGAACAAATAAAGGGTTTAAATCTACAAAATTAATGTTTAGCCCCAATTCCTCATGTACCTCTCTTACTCCATCACGAACTGATTCCCCCGCAATTAGATGTCCAGCAGCACTAATATCAAAAAGGTTAGGAAAGGTCCGTTTATTCGGGCTTCTCCGTTGAAATAAGAGATATTCCCCATTTTTATCTTTAGTTGCAACCCAACAATGAAATGTTTGATGCCAGCACCCCAATAAATGTACGTCTTTCCTACTCATTGTACCAATTTTATTCATTTCCGTATCAAAAATGTCCAGCATTTCTTCCAATACGTGTACCCCCAAACCATGTAATGCTATGACTTTCTTAGCGTGTGGGTCGTCCCTAGTTTTCACAAAAATATTTCTTGTTATTGATAGATTGCTTGGTTAAAACATCCTTGCCGCCAGTAATGGGAATAACACTTCCGGTGATAAAATCGGAGTCCTCCTGGCAAAGAAAAGAAATGACACGAGCAATATCCTGACCCGTTCCGCTCCGACCTATAGGGGTGTCGTCCCTTGTGTAACACCTTGCTTCATGAATATCTAATTCCTTCCATTTTCCAGCAATATCACCTGGACAAACCATATTTATTGTAATTCCATTTTCAGCTTCTTCCATTGCTAACGTTTTTGTAAGAGATACAACCCCCACTTTGGCAGTTGCGAAAGCAGAACGAAAAATCCAGCCTGGTGCAGTTTCTGCCCGTTCAAAACCAAAGTTAATAATACGTCCCCAACGATTCTGCCGCATAATCGGAACGATTAATTTACAAAGATAGAAAACCCCATTTAAATTTCCGTTAATGATATACTCCCACTCCTGAACATCATATTCAACCAATGGCTTACGTTCAAAAATATATGGTCCCGCATTATTGATTAATATATCTATGCGCCCGAAATGCCGCACCACTTGAGACACCATCCGTGAACAATCATTGAAAATTGAAACATCGCCTTGCAAGATCATCGTTTGAACCTGATACTCGGCCTCTACAGATCTAGCTAACTCTTTGGCCTTTTCCTCACTCCGCAAAAAGTTTAAGCATACATTTATCCCCTGCTTAGCAAGTTCTATCACCGTACGTTTTCCCAATCCTGAAGCAGCACCCGTGACGAATGCAACCTTTGAAGTCTTGATCATATCAATCTTCCTTTTTCATCTGCTTAAATTCTGTTTTATTGCTAAGAAAATTACAAAAAACCTTTTACTTTCATAAAGTAGAGAAAAGGCAGATGTTTACCTGAAAAAGTTATTTTTTAATTTTGCTGAACGGCTTGATCGATAGGTCGATTTTGACCATGTGTTACTCTGTGTAAAAAGCTACGGTATTCCGCTTGAAATTGATCGGGTTGAAAAATATGTGCGACATGTAAGGCATCCTGCAATTCTACATATTGAACATGTGGGACTATCTTGAACAACTCTGTCAAACAACTTTGATATAAGGGATCGTTTTGTCCCAATACCCATAGCATAGGTTGATGGAGATGGGATAGTATCGTTCTCATATCATAGAATACGCGAAGACGCACCGCTTCATAAAGAATAGAAGGATCTACGGTCAAGGCATGCCTTTCAAATATTGATCGAGACTTTTCGACATTGGGCTGATGATCCTCAGCTATAACTTGGCTAAATTGCTCTATCCATTGTTTATATGGCTGGTCTCGACATTCCCAAAGGTTCTTGTAGGCTTGCCACAATTGAAATCCTCCATTAAAACTTCCGCCGATATGGCAAAGCGAAGCAACAAGATCCGGGTATTGATATGCAAACACATTTGCAATATAAGAACCAAAACTTAACGAACACAAATGAGCCTTCCGAATCCCTGTTTTAACATACACCTGGTGAAGTTCTTCTACTAAACTAGGTAGTGTAAAGGGTTTATCATTTAGGCTTCTTCCACCATGCCCCAAATAATCATACGCAATTACATGGAAATGGGAAGAAAAACTTTCAAATTCGCGGCTAAAAACTTGGTGGTTTCCCACCAGTCCATGGACAAATATAATAGTTTCCCCATGTCCTCGTTGAAAGATTTGGATATCCATCTTTCTTCCCTCCAGGATCATAGCTTCCTCTTAAGGATATAGACACTCGTAAGTCCAAGACCTATCATAATAATCCCAATGATAGTTTCGTACGAAAGGTTCCGCCTTGCAGGATCTACAATAAGAATAATGAACAACGAGGTAGCAACAAATAATGATATCGTCATTATTAGTACAGTAATTAATTCAAGGTATTCTTTTCTCATAAAATCTCCACAAGGTACAATTACTTAATCATTGGATTGGCCAATAAGGATAAGAATTCTGCACGGGCATCAGATTTTTTTGCAAATAGGCCACGTACAGAAGATGTTGTAGTCACGGCTCCAGATTTTTTAATTCCTCTTCCACACATACACATATGCTTCGCTTCTACGACGACCATGGTTCCTTTTGGTTGAAGCACATTTTCAATGGCTTGAGCGATTTGGTTGGTCAGTCGTTCTTGAACCTGGAACCGCTTGGCATACCCTTCCACCATTCGGGCAATCTTTGATAGGCCCGTGATCTTTTCGTTCGGAATATATCCAACATGAGCAACCCCAAAAAAAGGTGCAAAATGATGTTCACACAGGGAATGAAATTCAATATGTTTGATTAAGACTAATTCCTGGTGGTCAACATCAAAAGTTTTTTCTAAATGATCCTCTGGATTTTCACGGTTTCCTTCGGTATATTCTAAAAAGGCTTTAATCACTCTATAAGGTGTTTCTTCTAGTCCATCCCGATTGGGGTCATCTCCGCATATTTGAATTAGATCCCTTAGTGCCTGGGCAATATGGGCGGTTTGAATAAATTGATCCTCATCTATTTCCGTAGTAAGTGCTTTGGGAAACTTCTGTGTAAGCGCAAAGTACTGTTCAACGTTCATGGGCAACACCCCCTAATGTGTTAAAATTCCATATCAGGAAAATTTAATATACTCAAATTAAAAATAAACTATTATAACTATTTTTTCCACTATATTTTACA
>DATFAS010000085.1:0-37657 GCA_035254305.1 Bacillota bacterium | reverse complement strand
AAAATAAAAGTTCGCTTCTCCAAAATTAAAAAGGTTAGAAAAAAGCAAATGTCTATCCAAGTATCTAGGTAGAGAAATCATGGGTTTGTACTTATATTTATTAAAATTAAATTTGAAACACATGAGAATATTGGTTCAGGGCGGATCCACTTACCCGAGCAAGAACTGCATACAAATGCATCCTGGCTTTCTTTTGATAAAGAGTATTTTGCTATTTCAGAGAATGAACTTGAGCAGGGGTTGATTGGATTAGCCCATGTATTACGGCATGTAGCTCCGTTGCATGTGATGTGTGATCCTCGGGACCTTCATGTTGTTCCGCAGATTAAAGCTATTCATTCTGAGAAACCAACCATTTTTCTATATGATCGTTATCCGGGTGGAATTGGGTTAAGTGAGCATATTTTTAAGGATCTCGAAGTTGTTTTAGGGGAAGCACTAGGGATTCTAGAACGGTGTCCGTGTACAGATGGATGTCCTACTTGTTCGGGATGCGGTGCCAAAGCTTCCACAGTTTGGGCATTATGATTTGTTACATGGGTCGAGAAGATTATGGAAGAATACATTAGAATCTTGTAGATTGTCCTTAATTGAACAGAAGATTCTAGGGATTACAAGAAAAGATGACACCCCTGGTTACCTTGCTCCGATGCTATACTTTGATTTTCTACGAGAGAAGGATCCGGAGATTATTGAGGGGGTTCTTCTACACAATGAGGAGGACATGCTATCATTAGTCACATTATACATCCATCTTTCTAACCTACTACTTAATCGGCTAACGGACGATCTTCGGCCTAGTGAGCTCTATGAATTAGGCAGGTGGTATGAATATGTTGGAGATGAGGAACAGGCTCTTTATTTTTATAAGAAGGGGCTTGTTGGTCAACCGTTAGAATACGAGACGAAGTTGTTGTTAGCACTAGCTTCATTGCACAAAAAAAGAGGCGAAATCGATAGGGCAGTGGATCTGTGGAATAGAGTTGAGAGGAAGCTAGAGGTTGTACCTTCATCCCTCTATATCGAGTTAGCAAAAGTATATGAGCATTCCTACAAGGATTATCAGATGGCCCTACAATACGCCATGAAGGCTTTCCAGGTTTGGAAACAGGAGAATAGGCTCCTAAGAGGAAAGAAAGATCGTGAAAAGGTACAGTTTCTTAAAAGAATTGAACGTTTAGAATACAAATGTATATAAATGTAATTGAATTTCATATTTTTTTA
This sequence comes from Bacillota bacterium, assembly GCA_035254305.1. Taxonomy (GTDB): domain Bacteria; phylum Bacillota; class Bacilli; order Aneurinibacillales; family RAOX-1; genus DATFAS01. The sequence continues at coordinate 36,433 of DATFAS010000085.1, read as the reverse complement.
AGCTTTATTGGCTAGGATAGTAGTGGTGACGAAATAGTAGGAGGATACCATGAAAAAATTTGATAAAAGTTATTTGACATTAGCTGTATTAGTTTTAGCCCTTGTAGGATTGGTGATTTGGCAACAGCAAACTCATAAAGAAGAAGCAGTTGCCACGGTGAATGGAAAAGCGATCACTAAATCGAATTTGTATGACCAGTTGGTCAAGCAAGATGGAAGCCAGGCGCTTGATCAATTGATTACTGATCAGCTAATTGAACAAGAAGCTGCAAAAAAAGGAATTCAAGTATCAGATAAGGACATTACTGCAGAGCTAGATAAGCTTCAAAAGCAAGTGGGGAGCCAAGATGCTTTCAATAAGATGTTAGCTCAAAATCACATGACATTAGAGGATGCGAAGGATCAATTAAAGAAGAATCTAGTGATTAAGAAGTTGTTTGCTGACAAAATTAAAATTTCGGACCAGGATGTTCGCAGTTACTTCGATCAGAATAAGGAAAAATTGGGGCAACCAGAGCAAGTGCGTGCGAGTCATATTCTTGTAAAAACGGAAGAGGAAGCAAAAGCTATCAAAAAGCAATTAGCCAATGGTGCAAACTTCGAGCAGCTTGCAAAGGAAAAATCAACAGATCCGGGATCTAAGGATAAAGGTGGAGATCTAGGTTATTTCACCCCTGGAAAAATGGTGCCTGAATTTGATAAGGTAGCATTCTCCCTAAAACCTGGTGAAATAAGTGATGTTGTGAAAACGGATTTCGGCTATCATATTATTAAAGTGATTGATAAAAAGCCGGCTGTTGCAGCAAATTTTGAAGATAATAAAGAAAAAATTCAGGACTTATTATTTAATCAGAAGCTTAATGAGCAGCTTCCTGCATGGATGGACGAGCTACATAAGAAAGCCAAAATTACAAATAAATTAGAAGGATAAAGAAGGCATATAGCCTTCTTTTTTTCATATTACAGGAATTAAAATTCAGATATTCTTCACCATAACCTAATACAAATGTATGTTATTATGGAAATATGTGTAAAGATATAGTGTGTAAAGGAGTCGGAGATAGAAATGGGAACAACGCTATTGGATATGGCCAAAGAGAAGAATAAAAAAGTGGAAGATGTATTGCCTTATATTCATGATGGGGATGATCTCATCCTTCCTTTGGCGAATGGGGAACCATTATTATTATTAGATTGTATCGAAGCCAATGCTAAGCGTTTTTCTGGAGTTCGTATTCATCAAATGCATGCATTAAGAAATCGAGACTATATTTGGGGGAAATATGAAGGGCATTTAAAACATGTTGCCTACTTTCTAAGTGGAGCTTCACGAAAGGCTTTTCTAGAGGGAAAATGCGATTTGGTGCCCAATCACTTTCATGAAGTACCTCGAATTTTAAAGGAAATGACGAAAACATCCCTTGTGTTAGCCTGTGCTGCACCTATGGATGAGCATGGATACTTTTCCTTAGGAACACAGGCTGATTATGTGTCTACTCTCATTGGGAAAGTGCCGTTCTTCTTAGAGGTTAATTCCAAAATGCCACGTACCTTCGGAAGCAATCAAATCCATATTAGTCAGATTGAAGGATATATCTCTGTTGATTATGATCTACATGAGGTCATGCCACCGATGATTACGGAGGTTGATCGTAAAATTGCAGCCTATGTGGCAGAGCAGATTGATGATGAATGTACCATTCAAGCCGGAATAGGTGCCATTCCTAATGCGGTTATTGGATTTCTGACAAACCATAAGAACTTAGGAATTCATACTGAGCTGCTCTCCGATAGTGTTGTGGACTTGGTGGAAAAAGGAATTGTCACGGGCGTTGCCAAGAAAACACATCAAGGGAAGGTGGTCACTACCTTTGCCTTAGGCACGAAGCGTTTGTATGAATTTATTCATGAAAATGCTGGTGTGGAATTTTTATCTGTTGATATTGTTAACGATCCTAGACAGATTGCCTTAGAGGATCGAATGATATCCATTAATGCAACGACAGAGGTAGACTTCTTCGGTCAATGTGCGTCAGAAACTGTTGGTGGTAAGTATTATAGTTCAAGTGGTGGTCAAGGAGATTTTGCACGAGGTGCACGCTTCTCTAAGCATGGGAAAGGTTATATATGCATGCAATCTACAACGAAGAATGAGACGATCTCCCGCATTCGACCGCAATTAACGTTAGGATCAGTGGTTACAACCTCTAAGAACGATGTTGACCGAGTGGTTACAGAGTTTGGTGTTGCCCAATTGCGTGGAAAAAGCATTGGAGAACGAACCAAGGCTCTCATACAAATCGCCCATCCTAAATTTCGTGATGAATTAACCATGGAAGCTAAGCGTTTGGGATTTATCATCTAAAGTAAATAGAAGAAGGGAAATGTCTAATTGGCTTTTCCCTTTTTCCTATTATAATATGGCTTTTCGGTAATACTCTTCTTGGGCTTCACTACGCCCAGAAGTCGGAAGTTCAAACCTCCAGTAGCCTTCATCATTAAATTTAGCTCCTAGCTTTAGTGCTAGCTCTAAATTATGTTTATGATTAAGGGCCTCTTCCTTGGAGAAAAATAGCATTCGATTGACAGGCCGATCGTCTATGGAAATTATTATGACATGAAGTTCGTCTTCTATTTGGTAGTCTAGGCGAACTTGAGTATGATTATAATAAAACTGGGGCTCTTCTATATTATGTGAATTCATTTAGTGTATCCCCTTTCCCCAAATATTCTTATCAATATATACGTAAGCGGTTACAGAAAGTTTCGGTAGAAATAAACACTGTCAATATATTGCCATAAACTCATTTCAGGGTAGAATGTTATACGAGTGGTTTAAGTTCAACTATACTATGATAATGCTAGATTATAATAAATGAGGATGAGGAGCAAGGTAAGAACTATGAAATATCCTGAAGCATATGTGAGATATTTGGTGCATTTCCATGGTGATCGTGATTGGTTTGAATGTCATGAGATTCTTGAAGAATATTGGAAGGATCAAAAGATGACAAATCAGGTATGGGTGACATTGATTCAAATAGCTGTTGGACTCTATCACCAGCGAAGAGGAAATCTTCAGGGTGCTTCCAAAATGTTGAACTCCGCCTATAATAGAATAGACGATACAGCTATAAGAGAGATTGGTCTTGATCCAGAGTTACTTAATAATTCTTTAAAAACTCGCATAGTGGAGATTTCAACTGTGATTCCTTTTACCGATTTTAATTTACCGATTATGGATCCACAATTACTTAATCGTTGTCAGGACGAATGCACGAAGAAGAAAATGATTTGGCAGGCAGCTAGTAACATGGTGGATGAACGATTAATCCATAAACATTCCCGACGTGATCGAAGTGGACTGCTAAAGCAGAGAGAGGAACGGCTTAAAGAAGTGAAAAATGAAAGATCTGTATAAACGATTTATTGACTAGCCATAATGATTATCGAGGTGTTGTTTAGATGCTAGCTATTTGGTCGTTTATTTTTATTTTATCTCTTTTTCTCTTTTGGTATGGTCAGTCAGAGAAAGTGAAAGCTCCTCAATTTTTAAATTGCAAACGATCGTGTCAGCGCTATCTTTTTCGTGTTTTATGGGATGCTGGTTTTTACCCTGAGGTCAATTATTCGATTGGGGACTATGAAGTAGATATCGCTTTTCCTTATAGTAAGGTAGCACTAGAATGTGGCTGGAATAAATGGGATCGTAACGATTTAATTCAGTATAAAAGTAGGAAAAAACAACAGAATTTAGTCGAACAAGGTTGGAAATATATTCAGCTAAGCCCAGAAGAAATATATGGTCGGCCTAAGCGTTGTGTTGAGAAGGTTCACCAAGTGGTAAGTCGGATTGATTTAATGGTTTGAACTCTTTTACAAAAAAGTGTATACTTCAAATGTTAAAATATAAAGAAAATATAGGATACAATAGGAAGTGGAGAAATGGTAAGAGAAAACTGTAAAGATTGTTCAATAACACTTAGTGAATTTGAGAAAGAGGAATATGCAGAGCTATGTGTGGATTGCTACCGAGAACAAAACAACGAACCCAAGACTAAAAGAACGGCAGCAAGCGTCCGTTTGAAGAATAAACGATATGTTTCGCATATTGTCCAAGGCTAATTAGAGCCACACAAGAATAAAATCATCAGGAATTTACCTGATGATTTTATTTTTTTCTATGATACACTTGGAATAACTGAGTGTTCGGGAGGTGTTCGTATGCTCGATTTGGCAGAAGGACTGAAGTTGTCCCTGCAATCTCTGCGTGAGGAATGGGAAGGTGGAAGTATCCATTGCTTGTCCAAGGAAGAATTAAGGCAACTTATTGTAACTCAAGAGATTGGAACCTTTATTCATCTTCAGAAGCTTAGTGAGGCTGAGTTGTTTGAATTTCTAGCACAGAGAACAGTGGCAGGTGTGGATGGTTCAATAGCCACCTTCGGCGGGGGTTATCCTGGAGTGGTTTCATTACTTCAGGCTGGGGCCATGACGATGACACGGAATAAGTTTCTATTAGGGGATGCCATGTCACCACTTAGCAAGAAGGATCAGGTACATATTCATGATTATAAGGAACGATATCAAATATCGGAGGAAGAAGCCTTTAATCGCTATAAGGATGAAAGATTAGCCACACTTGAGATTATGTCCGCTATTCAATTAATTCAGCAGGAACAACCTGCACTGCTTATGTTTGATGGTGGTTTTGTACGCTATGAATCGAAAGCAGGGAAGGTATGGGAAGAATATCAGGCATTAAATCAACGACTACAGATTCTAAGTGTTGGAATCATTGAAGAAGTGGGTACGAATTTTATCGCCCAAGCCTTGAAGAATATGGGGAAGGCTCTTCCTTATGATCGGCAGCTTTTGTTTGGAGTTCTTGCGAAAGGAGAAGCTCTTCTGCTCAACCCAACTCTCAGGCAAAAGGGCTATAGTGGAAAGTACTATTCCTGTTTTGCTCGGTTGTCGAATCACCCTTCGATTATTGGATGTGATCTATTCGCATCCGATCGAGAACGATTAATACCCCTTTTACGCTACTTATACACGAATACAATAGAGACGAGCAGGGGGGTACCATTTTGGATTGATCGGATTGATCATGAAATCAAGCTTTCTTATAAGGAAACAGAAGCATTAATTCGTCAGGCATTTGCTCCTGCGTGGGTAGAGAAATTTCTAGTAAGTCAACGAAGCCGAAGAGATATATAGTTTGGAATGGAGGGATATATATGATCCATATCGTTGGGATCACGACTCCGCACGAGGTCTATGCAGCTTCAAAAACACGACCCTTTCATCTTAATGAAATTCTCGTTATTGAAGATCAGTCTTTGCGTGACCCAAAGGGGGAAGTCATACAAACTCAATCATATAATCGTTTTATACCATTAGAGATGGAGGGTGGAATGAAGTTAGACCAAGCGTTCCTGGCTAGTCTTGAGGAGGCAGGCTACCTCTTACAGGATGATGTTATCCATATCGCCAAGATTCGTCTACTCGAGCAAATTTCCATCCCTGTGACCACGGGGTCAACTGTCCGTGTACCAGAATTCGCAGAGGTCGAGAAGCTGTTGATTCGTAGGTATCCTGAGGATGGATTAACCTTAGGTGTCATCGTTGGGACGGAAGAAATTGCGAGAAAGTTGCCTGTAGAGCTTCGTTCGGTTGCACCCCTTTATGAAGCAGGAATCGGTGTCTTGGAGCAGAATGGAGTTCCTTTTGTATTCGATTATCGAGCTATGAATGAATACCCCCATATCGGTATTTTTGGTGGTTCAGGTTCGGGGAAATCCTTTGGTATGCGGGTATTATTAGAAGAGATTATTAAGAAAAAGGTACCTACCATTATCTTTGATCCTCATTTTGAGCTCTCCTTTGATGTGGAATTTGAAGGTTTACCTGATGGCTTTCGGGAAGATTTCAGAAAACGTACCACACATTATACACTGGGTAAGGATGTAGGGATTGATTTTACAGAGTTACAAGCACAGGATGTTGTGAGTTTACTTAATTCACTAGGATCATACCTAAGTCCACATCAGGAGAATGTGGTCGAGACCCTTCACCGTAAAAACATGACCTTCGAAAGATTTCGTGATATCGTTTATAACCTTAAGACAGCTATGGAAGATGAGAAGAATTTGCACAATGGGGATGAACGCGGGCGTGAACTATCTAAGCTGCTTTCGAGTGTAAGAGACAAAATTACCCACATTGGTCCAGTGGATGCGGTTCTATCAAGACTCAATATGCTAGATTTAACAGGTCTTGTAAGAGGAGATGCAAGAGCTGTGGAAGCGGATATGATGAGTCGCAAGGTAATCACGATTCGAGGGCCGATCAAACAGCTTCGACTCTTTGCTGCTTATCTAACTCGGTCGTATTATCAGAGGCGTAGAGAGTACAAGGATGCGATCCAACAGGGCAGAATTCCAATGACCAAATATCCTCCTTTTATCGTTGTGTGTGATGAGGCACATAATTTTGCCCCCTCAGGAGGAGATGAACGTTCTCCGACTAAGGAGATCATTAAGGAAATCGCGCAAGAGGGGCGTAAATATGGAGTTTTTCTAGTCCTTGCAACTCAGCGCCCGGCATCATTAGACCCCACGGTGAAAGCTCAATTGGCTACCAAGTTTGTTTTTAAAACAAATAATGCAAATGACATTGAAACGATTAAAGATGAGACAGATCTTTCTATGGAAGAGACGAGACGGCTCCCTTATCTGCCTTCAGGTACAGCTTTCATTTCATCCTCACTTACCGGCCGTAGTATTCTTGTACGGATTCGTGTATCTAAGACGAGAAGCCCTCATATGCTTAATCCATTCGATGAACTCGATGATGAGTTTCAGGAGGAGCAGGATCAGCTATGGGAACAAATCGTTCGAGTGAAGCTTTTGCCATGTGGTGCTGGAAATATTGATGTGGCAGAATGGCAATTAAAATTAGGAATGCCATTGACAAGAGATCGGATCATAGACATCCTTGAGCAACTTGTTGATGATGGTAAGGTCATGAAGGAAAGAGGAATATTTGGGGCTGAATTTCGGATGACCTAATGAAAGGAGGCTTAAGATCCTATGGTGCGATTACTGTATATAACGGATACACATATACGTGGCACGACCCCTGTAAATCGATTGGATCATTTTCCAGATTCGTTAAAGGCGAAGTTAAATGAAGTAGTGAGTCTAGCGGAGGAGTATGAGGTGGCAGCAATTTTACATGGGGGAGACGTGTTTGATGTTCCATCACCATCCCCTTCAGTTGTGGGTGAATTTCTATCTATATTCACGCGATGTAAGGCTCCTATATATGGGATAATCGGAAATCACGATGTCTTTGCCCATAATCCACAGACACTTGATCGTACGATGTTAGGCCTGGCTAACAGACTTGGGATTATTCAAATTATTCATCCTGGAGAACGGATCTATTTGCAAAAAGGTGATGAATGTGTTCAACTAACGGGCCAGCACTTTCATGTAGAGCTAGATCGACGGGATCCTACATTGGATTACTGTATAAAGAAAGTGGATGCGACCGTGGCTATTCATATGGTTCATGGGATGCTTATGGACCGTAAATTTATCGATGGTGTGGCACATACCGTTATTGACCAAATTGTAGATACTGAGGCTGACTTAACCTTGTGTGGACATAATCATCTTGGTTTTCGTGATACTGAGAAGGATGGTAAATACTTTGTTAATCCAGGGGCATTGGTGAGGCTTAGTAATCATCCACTAGAAATTGCACGAATCCCACAGGTTTTATTAATTGAAATTGAGCATGGGAAGCTAAGTTACCGTAAAATTTCTCTTCAAAGTGCTTCTACGGGGGAGAAAGTACTTGATCGTACGAAAAATGAAGAGGCAATCTATCGAGAACAAAAACTTAACGCCTTCGTGGATGAAATGAAGCAAGCTGGAGAGTTTCAATATGCCAACATCCACGATATTGTTGAGCAAATTGCGGCAAGGGAAGGGATTGATCCCGATGTTAGAAGCTTAGTCATGGCCAAAATTGCAGTAGCACAGGAACGATTGGAGATGGAGGAGGAATGAAATCGATACGCCGTGTAATCATTGAGGATTTTCAATCACATAAGCGGACTGACATAGAGTTGGTTGATGGATTCAATGTAATTGTAGGACCGAGTGATCAGGGGAAAACAGCTGTTTTGAGAGCTATTCGTTGGGTGTTGTTTAATGAGCCAAAGGGTAGTGATTTTATCCGGGTTGGTGCTGCAAGCACGAAGGTTACACTAATGATGAATGACGGAACATTGGTACAGCGTATCCGAAGTTCCTCACGGAATCGTTATATAGTGGCAATCCCTGGCATGGAGGAGCAGATCTTTGAAGGATTTGGTCATTCGGTTCCCGAGGAGGTCATTGCCGCTACGGGCGTTCGAATGTTAAAGATTGATGAGGATCACGAAGTAGCCATTCACTTAGGAATGCAGCTAGATCCGCCCTTCTTATTGGGTAATAATGGGGCGCTTAAAGCAAAAGCTATTGGACGCATGAATGGGGTTCATATTCTTGATTATGCCCATAAGATGACCAATAGTGAACTCAATAGTAAGCAAGTAGAAGAAAGAAAAATGGAGGCCGAGATAGAGAAAATTGCTGAGCAGCTTGAGCAATTTCATGATCTAGAAATCTGGGAGAAACAACTAGGTCAAATCGATCATTTATTTTCTTTATTGGCTCTTAGTGAAGATCGTGAAATCTTGTTAAGTAGAAAATTAGAACAGCTCCTAGATTTGAGCAAGAAGCTAGAACTAGCCAAAAGCTATCTTGCCCATCTCTCACAAATTGATCAAGCATATGTGCTGTGGGGTAGATCTAAGGATATCACGGATCGTTTAGATCGTTTAATAATACTTCGGAATCGTTTGTATGAAACACGAAAAAGCCTTGCTGGGGCACAAGAATGGATTCAGCGGTCATCAGGACTTGTTGCTGCACAGGACTATTTAAAGAAGGTAGAGAAGATATGGGAACTTGAGCAACAGACTGCGAAGGCTTATTCTCAGCAGCAGGCGACCCGATTGGAATCAGGGAAGGTAGAACAGATTCTACATAAAACAAAAGGAATTACGTTGGCTGAGCAGCTTTTTGAAAGATTACTTGAAATAAAGAATCGGGAAGAGCAATTAAGTGGACTGTATAGGAGGAATCAGGAACAGGTGCTTTTAAACCATAAGCTAGAAACGGTTCTAACGAAAACAGCTAATCTTGACATGGCTCAGAGCTTGTGGCAACGCTGGACACTTGAAGATCAGAAGTCACAGCAGCTAATTGAACTAGCACAGAGAATAAGAGAACAAAAAAATCTTTTAAATAAAGCGGAGAATTTCCTACAAAAAGTAGAACAACTCCCTAAAGCCGAGAAGCAAATAAAGGAATTCGAAAACAAGATATCTCGAATGGAGAGCTTGTTGTTACTAAAACAGAAATATGTATTGGTTCACAAAGAAAAACAAGTGATAACTGACGAATACACACAGATTCAACGAACTTTACAGGAGCTTGCTGAGGAGTACAGTGAACAATTAAAAGAGTTAGGTCGTTGTCCAATTTGCCTAGGTGAAATTGAATCCCATACTGTGGAACGAATTATTAAAGAAATAAGCTAAGAGGTGATCACCTGATGAGTCAAGATCAATTAAATCGTTTGAAAACTGCCATTGAAAAAGGAAAAGAGCTACGTACACGAGCCCAAAGCCGCAAAGAAATTCTAGAGCAGCAAGAAAAAGAATTATTAGAAGAGATTGGAAAGCTTGGTGTTGATCCGAATCGATTAGAAGAGGAGATTGAACGGTTGCAGATAGAAAAGGACAGACTTCTTAAGGAAATTGAGAGTTTAATCCCTTTTGAATTACTAAAGTAGGTGAACCTTGATGGATCAAGAACAATTAAGACAATTTACCGGGCGCTTCCGTCAGATTTATGAACGTAGGCGAGGTCAGCAAGAACATCTTTTGAATGAGCAGGAGCGATGGAAGAAGAAGCTTGAACTGATTCGAAAGGAAATGGACAACTATATTAAAGCTAGATTTCTACTGCAAGAAGCTTCTGCATTTGCTCGTGAGCAAGCTAGGCAGAATATAGAAGCATGGGTATCGGGAGCACTTCAATTTGCCTTTCAGACGGATGATATCGCGTTTCGTGTAGAAATTTTAGAGAAAAACAATCGACCAGATGCAGAGTTTTATGTGGTTTCTGACTATGATGGAATTCGAGTTGAAACAAAACCACAGGATGCAAGAGGGGGGGGAGTAGTTGACATTGTATCGCTTGCTCTTCGGATTGCCCTAATGGAATCTGGTAAACAGAGGACAGATGGACCCTTGCTACTTGATGAACCAGGTAAACACGTTTCTGAAGAATATGGTATGATGTTAGCTCAGTTCCTTAAAGGAGTCACTCAAAAGACGAAAAGACAAGTTATTTTAGTAACTCACAACCAATATCTTGCCGAATCTGGGGATAAGGCTTATCAGGTAATCCTACAGCAAGGAATTAGCCAGGTAACCGAACGGGATCAGGCGATAAGATATTAGAAAAGGGGAATATAGCGGTAATGATTACCGCTATATTCTAGTGAAAAAGAATTTAGAGTAGTAGTAGTGACCAAGATTCCACTAACCGTTTGGCCCCTATTGATGGGGAAGACGATCGTAGAGTACGGGTAAATCACGGGTATCACTGATCATGGGACTTTCACAAAATGGGCAGGTTGGTTCTTCGGCAAAGAAAAATTCTTTCCGAGCCCATCCAAGGCAGCTTTCCTCAATACAACTCCAAATATCGGTGGCCACCTCAATTACCGGTTCCAACTCCTTCTTGCGGTTGAAAAACATGTGGCAGCTTCCTTTCTAGGTCCGGCATGGGTGTTTCTTAGCTTATTATTCCCAAAGGTGGGAATAATATCCGAAAAATGACGCTGTCGATTTTTGGGAAAAATAGTCTTGATCATACGAATTTTCTTGCTATAATAAAAGTATCCTCAGGATTTACCTCTTCATATCCTCTTATCTTTCATTATTCCCTTTTCCTTCAATTGTTTTCCAATCTCTATTAAACTCCATTCGTTAAGGAGGGACGTGGTATGCAATAAAGCCCGCAATAGCTATTTTTTTCAAAAAAATCTTAAGGGAGGATAAACAAGCATGTTGCATCATATTGTTTATTTAATCACACTCGATCATCCTACAGCTGGTATGGCAAAGATTCTTATTTATGAACGCGAGGGTACATTTCAAACTTTATGGACAAGGATAACAGATCAGCAAGAAGACACGGAAATTGTCTATAGTGGGCCGAATATTGAACAGGCATGGAGAATGTTAGAGCAGATCCGTCAAGTAAGATGTAACGAAGGTTATTCTTTGACAAACCCGTTGTTGATGATAACCTCACTTACAGCACTTCCACACAGCTATTTATTCCTCCGAAAGCTTGAATGCTTTAGTGATCGGCACAAGGATGACACTCTATTCCAGGAGCTTCGTAAGTGGCGAAGATCTTTGGCCACATCTTTAAAAATTCCTCCTTATTATATTGCAACGGACAAGCTCCTCCATTTAATTTCCACCTTTGTTCCCCATCAACCAGAAGAATTAATGCAAATACCAGGTATTGGACGAAACAAATTAGATCAGTATGGGACAGCTATCTTAGAGAGGACTAAAAATTATTCACAGATCTATTCCTATCCACTTGATTGGGTGGGGAACCGTATTTCAGATGAAGAGTTATCGTCATGGCTCCTTGATCAGAATCTCCTAAAACATGAGAAGAAAAAGACACAAGAAAAAAAAGAACAGGAAGAACGATTAAGACTGTTAGAAGCCATCCATGAGGATCTATCCATTGAAGAGATGTGTGAGAGATTGTCTCTGTCCAATTCGAATTTGATGAAGCGCTTTCATCAATTAGCCAAGGAAGGCTATGAGATCCTTCCCTATTTACAGAAACAAATTGAAGGTTATCATGAGAAGAATAGGATTGAGGATCTGGCAGCTACATTGGGAAATAGCCGTTTGAAGCCAATTTTTGAACAAATGTATGGTACAGGAGAGGAATTGCAGGATAAGGAAAAGGGGAAGAAATATAATATCATTCGTCTGGTCTGTACGTATTTACAGTTGAAGGCTGCATCATAAGAAGAGGAATGCTGTTGTAAGTTGGTTCAACAGCATTCCTCTTATTGGCGAATAGGCTCCTTGGCAGATGCAGTCGTTGCCCTCGGATGAGGCATCAAGGCTAAGTTTTACCTTGCAAGAAAGAAAATTATTTTTTAGGTATCACGATAAAGGCATTTGGTAGATATCTCATTCCGGCTTTGGTTTGTGTAGCTGGCTGTAGCTGTAATTGTCCATTGAAGATCATTGTTGTGGAGCCACCGCCATCAAGAGCAATGGCCTGAGTCACTTGATATTGTTGGAAGATCTGCACGAGATCCTTCATGGATGCTCCCCGATGGGTTTTGTTATGATAGAATCTACCGTCCGTAATAATCATAACAACCGTTCCATCATCTTTCTGTCCGATTGCTGTTCGAGGAGCCCATCCATAGGCGTTTTCGATGTTTTTGGTTACAACATCCTTTCCATCTACTACCAACTGCGGTCCAAAACTAACAGCTTGAGTAACATCCAACGATTGAAGCTTATTAATCGAGTAGGACCCAGTAATAAACTGACCAGCCGAGGTAAATCCACCAACTAATCGTGATTCTATTCGACTAAAACTAGCCTCAGATTGTATCTTTCCATCCCCAATAGCAATTCCTACAACTTCTCCACCAGATCCTGTTCCATTGGCATCACTAAAACCACCGGCATTAATTCCGCCAATCCCCTTATTTTGTTCGATTAATTCAGATAAGGCTTGCCCTTTATCACTATATTTACTCGATACTAAGTGTACGGTTGTAGGATCTGATACTAGCATAACCTTTGCTGTATAATTGGAGTTTTCCACCGTTTCCACCCGTACTAAAGGTTCATTACTTGCCCTCTTATGATTAACAAAACCATGAGTTGTTGAGGTAACACTAGGTGGTTCGTAAATAATTTCGTTGAGTTTATCAATCTCATCTTGAGTTAACAGGAACTTTGCATACTGCGGATGTTGGGAGGAAAGAATAGAGCCTCCTAACATCTGTCTTATACTTGTTCCGGTAGTTGTTCCATAAAGGAAAAGCAGAGATAGGATACCCAAAGCAAGTAAAACAGGGATGGAAAATAATAAAACAGGGAATGACTTTCTTTTCTTTCTATATTTCCTAGTCCTAGAGAGGGAAGGTCTAGTTTCTAATTCCATAACGATAGATTCCTTTCTTAAAACAAATTCATAGTTCTTTTCGATTATACTCATTTTTATCATCTAAATCTGATCATCCAATTATATCAATATTTTTCCATCAATTAAATGGTGGTTATTCTTTCTATTCATGGTCTAATAGAAGAGTGTAGTGCATAGTTTAAGGAGAAGACCACGAAGGGGAGGGGAATGTTGGTCTTGAAGATCAAACAGTATACGAACGCACATGATCTGGCGTCAGACATTGCGAAGGAAATGACAAGACAGTTTGCTGACAGTAAGTTTGTGGAGTTCGATTACGATCGATTTGAAAAACCGGGGGATATTCGTTTTCTATTCATTCTAGAAGGCCTGGAAATAGAATTATATTATTCCACGCTAGTAGAACGTTATGAAACAATAGAAGACTTTGTCAAAGCATTCAAAAATGCGACAACAAGGTAAAGAGTACACCCGATAAGACATTCTTATCGGTTTCTTTCTGTTTAGGGAATCCTTAAGATTATATGAATCGTTTGGTTACCTATAAATGGCTGAACCCTTAGAATCACATAGATAAAAATGAAAACGACGCCTATTGAAGGGCGTCATTTTGTTTGGTATAAAAAATACTTGCTTCAATAATTTCAAGTACATCATTCTTGTGTAGTGCTCGGAGTCCGTATTGCAGCACGATTGGTAAATCTAATTCTTGCTCAGTAAGAAGACGATACAGGTCAGGCGTTACAGATAAAACGATTTCCGATAGTTTTAGCGTTTCCATCTGGCATCACCTTTCTAATCGGGATTTTGTCGATCAGATATTAGTTTGCCTGTTTGCATCAATCAACTTTCATAGTTGAAATTATATCATACCTGTATCAGATATTCTATTACATCATTTACCCATTTAAAGCATACTTTTCAATAAGGGGGTGGGTGGCCTGGACAACGTGACTCAAGTACTGCAAATTCAGTTAAACAACCCATTTAGGTTGGAGGATCAACGAAAGTTTTGGAAGAGGCTTCACCGAATCTTATCCCAGAATGAAGGATGGTGGAAGTCGGGACAACGAAGAATCTGGATAGATTTTGTTTATCGGCCAAGGGAGACGGTTCGTGTTTATTTCAGTATTCCACGTAGGAATGCAGAAAGTATAATCTCTCTGCTTGCACCCAAGGGCCGAAGAAGGTCCGTACTCGGAAATGCAGCTTGTATAGAAGTTGACAAGAAGGAAATATTTGTTCCTAAACATTCTTCTATTTGTGAGTTGAAACTGGCCTATGAGGATTTATTTTCATTATCTACGATCAGACCGTTACAAATACCTTTGGAGGCTTCTCTTGAAGAAGGAGAGATGGCACGTATCAGCTTCTGCTTAGAGCCCATTTCTCCCAATTGGCCATCAGTAGGAATGAGGACTATACAGGATAAAATAGAGAAAGGACTGGTTCACTTAAAGGAGCATAGAAGGGTAGGATTTTTCTGGTTTATTTTCTTTTTGATTAGGCAGCTGGTAAGGAAAGATTTCGTACAAGAAGTGATGATGGAGAAATCGACATCATGGTTGTCGGCAGAAACCTTAAAAAAGTGGAATGATTGTCATTTCAAAACCATGATTCGAATTTCAGGCCCACAACGCTTACTTCCTAAGCTGTCAAGGCCTTTCCAAGCTCTCCAAGGCGAGAATAAGCTAACCATTCATTTTCTTTCAAGAAGTGAAAATCAAGCAGGGCTTCGTGAGATGAACAAGCAGCGACTTGATATTTTTCATTTAAGAAATTCTAATCCCAATATTTTGGCAAGCCGAGAAGTAATTGCTATTGCACCTTTCCTTACCTTTATTCCTACAAAATCACAAGTGCAGCCTCGCCCGAACCTTCTGTAATATTTTTCCTCTCTATGAATATACATATTGTAATTGATTAACTATTCATAGAGGGGAGAACAAATATGCTAAAGAAATATGTGCTACCACTTGTAATGGCTATGATCACTTTTGTCATTTTGGTACAAAATCCCATTTTTGCTGCAAGTCTTGTTGCCGGACAAGCTCGTGAGACATCTTCTCAGGAAAATGATTCTGGGACCAATAAAAATGGGGAAATAAATAGAGAAGTTCAAACGAGGAAAAGAGATCATACGGAAAATTTATGGTCTGAGGCAATTAAGGAGAAAAAATCAATGCCGATTATCTCCTCCTCACAGGTGTATCAAGCAATAGTAGAAAATGAGGAACAAAAATGTAATGAAGAATTCGTTGAGGTTCTCCAAAGTACCGATGTAACAAGACTTGATTTACGTAAACCTTCTGGATTAAATGGTGAAAAGGCTGATGAACTCTTAGAAGGTACAGGCCTAGAAGGTTTAGGTAAGGCATTTGTCGAAGCCGAAAGAGCATATCATGTGAATGCTTATTATTTAATGGCTCACGCTGCATGGGAAAGCGGTTGGGGAAGCTCTAAAATCAGCCAAGAAAAAAATAATTTATTTGGTTACATGGCTTATGATCATAATCCTTACGTAAACGCCCACGGTTTTAAGAATAAAGCAGATAGTATTGACAAGGTTGCCAGGTATGTTAGCGAAAATTATTTAGATGAAAATGGAGAATTCTATCGTGGCCCACATCTTAGTGGCATGAATATTAATTATGCAACCGATCGGAACTGGAAGAAAGGAATTGCTAGTGTTATGGTAGTATTAGCTGTGAAGACACAGAGAATGAATGAATCAAGAACAGCCTAATTTCCCCTAAAAGCTGGACATTCAGCCAAGTTTCACCTTGGAAATTTCTTAGTGCATGGCATGGAGAGGAATATATACGATGAGTTATCAGACACATTATTTATCAAATGGCATACCCGTACACATCAAAACGATTCCAACAAGCTTTAAAGTATGTATGGATATTTTAGTAGCTGCAGGGTCCTGGAGAGACCCTGTACAAAAACAAGGCTTGGCACATTTTCTTGAACATATGATGTTTAGAGGAACAAAAAAACGTGGCTATCGACAGATTTCGTTAGACACATTGAAAATTGGTGGATATTTGAATGCATTTACAGAAAGGGATGCAACTACCTACACCTTAGATGTTCCTTATAGGCAAACACAGCAGGCTTTGGATATTCTATTAGATTTATTTTTGGAATCGACATTTCCAGAGGATGGAGTGGAGAAGGAAAGAACTATTATACTTGAGGAAATTGATATGTACAATGATATACCAACAGAATATCTCATGGATCGTTTTATGGAGAATCTGTTTGAAGGCCATTGTCTTGGCATTCCAATTCTTGGGACAAAAGAGAGTGTAAATACCATTACCCGTGAAGATATTATACATTTCTACGAACAGTGGTATTACGATGCCTCTTTGACGATTTCGATTGCTGGGAGAGTAGAACCGCAGGAGATCTTACCGATCCTTGAAGAAAGGCTTGGGAAAAGAGAAGTAAGGAAGAACCGTACATTCCTACCTACTAACATTTCCAATAAGAAACATACCGCCCGGTATCAGCGAGAAGTGGATCAAGGCCAACTCATTATGGGAGTTGTGGCACCGGGCCTTGAGGATCCTGATCGATTGGCGATTCAGGTAATGAATGCAATTTTAGGAGGAAATGAAATCTCTCGACTGTATCAAATTATTCGAGAGGATCAAGGCTTAGCTTATGCCGTAGATACAGCACACGATGCATGGCTAGGTGCTGGGTGTTTCTATGTTAGTGTAGGGCTTGATAGCCGCAAAATTGATCAGGTAGAGAAAATTATCCTGCAAGAGTGGGAGAGAATGAAAGCGGAGTTAGTCTCTGATGAAGAGCTACTAGTTGCGAAGAATTCTCTCGAGGGAAGCAAAATCATGGAACTTGAGGGGGCAGGCGCATACAGCTCTCACATCGGTGCTATGACCGTTCGAGGTCTACCGGCTGATCCAGAAGTCGAGCTAGAAATGCTGCAAAAGGTAACAGCTAGTGATGTTATGCGAATAGCGAGAAAGGTACTCGATACCGAAAACTATGTACTAACAGCACTCTTACCTAAAAGAAGCACCCGTCGATCTTGCCAATGAATGTAATAGGCTAAGTTTATACGAAATGATTGCCCAACACACTTTCCTCTAATTTATCATATCGTGGAGTAGAACGAAGGGGGAGGTGTGACCATTGGCTCCAAAGAATAAAAAGTCATTATCTTCGACAGACAACAGAGAACATTATATGAAGATTGTCCTAGCTGATACTTGTATTCAATGTAAGCAGCAGTGCTCACGCGGCCTAGCTTATATCGATAAGATGGCAAAGCCAGGAATGATTGGTTATGGGGTACCTTGCATATTATCAAAGGGTTCACAGATCCAGGGGAAAAAAGGATAAGAAACAAGGTGAAACTTGGCTGGCGCCAAGTCTTTGACGCGGTGGCAGTCAAGTTTCACCTGTGCGGAGATGGAAAGTAGTTAAGAACGTATACTTTCCTAACCGTTAAATAAAAAGGTGACTCTGTGAATAGAGTCACCTTCTTGATTATTTTATACTTTTGATAGCTGGGTAGCTTTTTTCGTATTCTACGATTTTATCATTGAGTCCTAATGTGATTCCGATATCGTCCAAACCATTTAAAAGCAGCTCGCGACGGTAAGGATCCACATCGAAGGAGACTTGAAGACCATCATTGTCACTAATCGTCTGTTCCTCTAAATCAACGGTAAGTTGGTATCCTTCTTTTGCATAGGTCTTTTTGAAGATTTCATCTACTGTTTCTTCAGATAGCTTGATTGGAAGAATACCATTCTTAAAGCAGTTGTTATAGAAGATATCGGCAAAGGATGGAGCAATAACTACCTTAAATCCATAGTCAAGCAATGCCCATGGAGCATGCTCACGGGAAGATCCACAACCGAAGTTGGCTCTAGCTACTAGAATATTTGAATCGGCATAACGGGGTTTATTTAGCTCGAAATTTGGGTTGACTTGCTCAGATTCATCGAAACGCCATTCGAAGAATAAGAATTGCCCAAAACCGGAGCGTTCAATACGCTTGAGAAATTGCTTAGGGATGATGGCATCTGTATCAACATTCACGCGGTCAAGTGGAGCCGCAATACTGGTTAACTTTTTAAATGGTTCCATAGCCTAGGTAGTCCACCTTTCTTTTTATTTAAATTCCCATTCGCGGATATCAGTGAAATATCCTTTAATTGCGGCAGCAGCAGCCATTGCAGGACTCACAAGATGCGTTCTTCCGCCACGTCCTTGACGTCCTTCGAAGTTACGGTTGGAAGTAGAGGCACAGCGTTCACCAGGAGAGAGCACATCTGGGTTCATAGCTAAACACATACTGCATCCAGCGTCACGCCATTCGAAACCAGCTTCGATAAAAATCTTATCTAATCCTTCACGTTCAGCTTGCTCCTTCACTGCGCAGGAGCCAGGTACGATCAATGTATTCACATGTGAAGCGACCTTGTATCCATTCGCTACCTTAGCAGCAGCACGTAGATCCTCAATACGACCATTCGTACAAGAACCAATAAAGACACGATCAATCTTGATTTCTTTCATTGGTGTGCCAGGGGTTAGTCCCATATAGTCAAGTGCAGCCGTTGCTGCTTTCTGTTCATTCGTTGTAGTAAAATCAGCAGGATTTGGAACGGTCTGCATAATATCGGTACCCATTCCAGGGCTTGTGCCCCAAGTTACTTGTGGAGCAATTTCAGCAGCTTCAATTTCAACCGTTAGGTCAAATTCAGCACCAGGATCAGTAGTTAACTGTTTCCATTCCTCTACAGACGTAGCCCAGTCAGCACCCTTAGGCGCATAGCGTTTACCTTCAAGATATTGGAAGGTCGTTTCATCTGGGGCAATTAAACCAGCTCTTGCTCCAGCTTCAATCGTCATGTTACAAACGGTCATACGTTCTTCCATAGTAAGATTTTGGATGGCTTCACCCGTATATTCAATAACATACCCTGTTGCGAAATCTGTTCCGTATTTTGCAATGATTGCAAGAATCAAGTCCTTAGCAGTCGTTCCAAAAGGAAGTGCACCGTTCACCTTCACCTGCAATGTCTTTGGCTTAGATTGCCATAGGCACTGTGTAGCCAGAACGTGTTCAACCTCACTCGTACCAATACCGAATGCTAGAGCGCCAAATGCTCCATGTGTGGAAGTATGGCTATCGCCACAAACAATGGTCTTTCCAGGCCAAGTAAGACCAAGTTCTGGTCCAATAATATGGACAACCCCTTGATCAGGACTGTTAAGATCAGCGAGTTGGATATCAAATTCTTTACAATTGTTAATAAGGGTTTCAATTTGTTGCTTTGCAATCGAATCTGTAATGTTGAAGCGATCCTTCGTTGGTACATTATGGTCCATAGTTGCGAAGGTTAAGTCAGAACGACGAACCTTTCTATTCGCTAAGCGAAGCCCCTCAAAAGCTTGGGGAGAGGTAACTTCATGAACAAGATGTAAATCAATAAAAAGAAGGCTTGGTTTACCTTGTTCTTGATGGATAATATGTTTTTCCCAAATTTTTTCAAACATTGTTTTTGGTGCCATGGTTGAATCCCCTTTCCTTTCAAACTAGTTAATTTATTTTTAACATTTTAATTGAATTTGGTCTAAGATATAATATCTATAAACCTTATAGGTTTTTCCTATAGTGAAAGGAGCAGCCAATGGAACTAAGACAGTTACAATATGCAGTCATGCTAGCTGAAGAAAGGAATTTCTCAAGAGCTGCAGAGAAACTTCATTTGGCACAGCCATCCTTAAGCCAACAAATTATCAAATTGGAGAAAGAGCTAGGTGTTTCTCTTTTTGAACGACGACCAGGGGATATTTTGCTTACCTTTGCTGGGAAAAGGTTTATAGATCAAGCATCTAAGATTATAGATCAGGTAGAGCTTTTGAAAAAAGAGATGCAAGATGTCGCTAATACGAACTTGGGCCAATTGGTTATCGGAAGTTTACCGATCACAGGGGCACATATCCTACCACCTGCACTACCTCTATTTCAGCAGGAATTTCCTGGTGTTGAACTGGTGTTGGTGGAGGAAACAACCTCGAATTTGGAGGTTCTCACTTCGCGTGGTCAGACGGATATTAGTCTATTATCTATGCCTATTTCTAATCCCGAATTAGAGATTATCCCATTATTAGAAGAAGAGATTGTATTAGCTGTACCACCCGGGCACTTCCTAGCCGAACAAGGGATTGTCTCTTTAGCTGAATGTCAACAGGAAGCTTTTATTTTCCTGAAAAAAGGACAAGGATTTCGTGAAATATCAGAGGGGTTATGTAGGCAGGCGGGCTTTGAACCTAAAGTGGTTTTTGAAAGCACTAATATTGAGACGGTTCAGTCATTAGTGGCTGCGGGGATGGGGGTCGCGTTCATTCCTCAGATGGTCACCAGAACGAGACGGGCACATGTCCCTGTTTACCTATCTATTTGTGATCTAGTTGCCACCCGAACACTTGTCATTGCGTATAAGAAAGGGAGGTATCTTTCAAAGGCAGCCACCTCATTTATCTCCATGCTTAAATCTGTTGTGGAAAAAGGAGATTTTTAGGGTTATTTTTCATGTTTACTCCTATCGTATATAATAAAACTTATAGAGCTCTATTTGAATGAAGAAATCAGGTTGAATATGAGGAGTTGATTAGTGAAAATGGAAAAACTAATGTTTGTTGAAATAGGAATGGGTGTTGACCTTCACGGTCAAAGTGTAACGAAAGCAGCAGTTAGAGCTGTACAAAATGCCATCCACCACAATTCTATGCCTGGACTCCGTTCTGTGCTTCCTGGAAATAGCTTGGATAATATGTTGGTGAATGTTCGATTGGCTGTCCCATGTGATCAAGCTAAATTAGATTTAGAAACAGTCAAGAAGGAGCTACCATATGGCCAAGTGAGCTTTGAGGTAGTCATGGGCGGCATGCTCACCTCAAGTGGGGTTGTAATAGCTGAAAAAGACGATGTGAACGATTTAGCCTATATTGTTATCGCCTCCGTAGAAGTAGGTTATTAAGGTACATAAACGAAGGAGTTCATGTCCATAATACGATTCATACATTCTATTTTCTCAATAGAAAAGGGGGAGTTTTTTGTATGTCTATGGAGAAGGAACTGGAAAAAATGATTCGTGATGCTGATCTTCCAAAGCTTGATGAACAGCAGGAGGCCGTGAAGAAATTGCCCCCTCGCTGGGTGGCGATTACACCAAATACGTTTAATCAAGTGGCAGAGGAAACGAAGATTATTCGGAAGTATGTACCCACGGAAAAGAAAAATAAATACGAATCCTAGTTGGAAGATAGGATTAATGGTATAATGAACCAAGAGGTGAATAGAGATGATAGAAATTCAATCCGTTGAACAATGGGAGAGCTATATTCAATCCAATAAACTCGTTGTAGCCAAATTCTACACAAATTGGTGCAAAGACTGTAAAAGAATTGATCCTTTTATGCCAGAGGTAGTAGATAAATTTAGTCAAATTCAATTCTTATCCGTTGATCGTGATCAATTTTCTGAATTAGGAGAGCAATTAAATGTTTTTGGAATCCCCAGCTTTGTTGCCTTTTTCGGAGGTAAAGAACTCATTCGATTTGTTAGTCGAGAGGCTAAATCTCAGGAAGAGATTGAATCTTTTATGGAACGAACCATACAAATGGTGCAAGCTCTAGAAGGACGAAACAGTCTTTAATTGAAGACTGTTTTGTTTTTATATTCTTTACTTTTATTCCAAAGTGCTTGTAACTGTAACTCCCTGCTGCAAGAGGGGCATAAACTATTCATAAGAGCTCCTTTCCGTTCAATCATTTAGTTAGTATTAAATAAAGAGAGGTTCTTTTCATGCATAAGCAAACACTCGGCATTGACATCGATGGAACTTTATCCGAGTATTTTTCTTTTTTGCCTTATTTAAACCAACTGCTAAATACACAGGTAACTCCTGAACAGTTAATTCAGTATGACCTACATGAAATTTTTGGGATGGAATACGAGGCATTTTGTTCCTTATTCGATGAACACAGTTTACCCATCTATCGAGATTCCATTCCAAGGAAATGCGCACAAAAGGAGCTTGGGTGGATTGATCAGAATTACCATGTTGTTTATATAACGGCAAGGCTTCAAGAGTTTCGAGATATTACGCATCAATGGCTATTAACTCATGGCTTTCCGGATCGCCCGATTATTTGTACGGGTTCCCATGATAAATCGAAGGCAATTCAAGATAATCAGGTATCCATTATGGTTGAGGACCGGCTAGAAAATGCAGTAGAGATATGGAATCAACTGAAAGTTCCTGTATTTCTCCTCGATACCCCATATAATCAAGGAATACTGCCAGATGGCATCATACGGGTGAAAGACTGGCACGAAATAAAGGGAAAGATGATCTCCAATGATTAATGAAACCCCTCCATATGATTCTACTATTGATTCCATTAATAGGGATGAAGGACTCACACTGAAGTAGAATGTCAGGTGGGTCCTTTGCAAGTTTTTATGTTAAGATGAGGATATTAAATTAAAGCAAATGAAAAGGATTATCTCTATGAATATTATTTCATTGGAAGCTGTCTCTAAATCTTATGGTGTAAAACCACTTTTTGAAAATATAACGTTCGGAATTGATGAAGGGCAAAAAATTGGTTTAATTGGCGTGAATGGGACTGGAAAATCGACCTTTCTCAAAGTTATTGCAGGGTTGATCCCACCTGATCAAGGTCGAATTGCAGTGGGTAATCGGATGCGCATACAATATTTGTCGCAAACCCCAGAAATCGCTGATGATATAACGGTATTAGATTATGTATATGCTGAGGAAACCAAAGAAATGAAGCTCGTTCACCAATATGTACAGGCTCTCTACCAGCTAGAGCAGGACCCTACATCAGAGAAATGGCAGAAAACACTTCATGACTTGATTCCTCAGATGGATGCAGCAGACGCATGGGACTTAGAAACCAATGCGAAGGCTATTCTTACGAGGTTGGGCATTACAATGTTTGATCAGTTCCTTAGTCAGTTATCTGGGGGACAGAAAAAACGTGTTGCGATGGCAAGAGTATTAATTCACCCTGCTGATTTACTTATTTTGGATGAACCGACTAACCACATTGATCATGAAACCGTTGAATGGTTGGAGGATTATCTTAGTAGGTATAAAGGAGCATTACTCCTCATTACACATGATCGGTATTTCCTTGATCGTGTTGTGAATCGAATCATAGAGTTAGATGATGCAAAGCTTTATTTCTACCAAGGAAATTACAGTCAATTTCTAGAGCAAAAGGAGCTTCGGCTCGAACAATTAGCTTCTTCTGAAAGTAAGCGGCAGAATTTGCTTCGAAGAGAGTTAGCATGGCTTAGAAGAGGGGCGAAAGCTAGGTCCACGAAACAGAAGGCTAGAATCGAGAGGGTTCAAGAGCTGCAGGGGAAGGGTTATCAATTTAAAAATGAACAAATAGATCTGGCACCACTAGGAACTCAGCGGTTAGGAAAAAAAGTAATGGTCATTGAGGACCTTACCAAGAAACTAGAGAATCGATATCTTATCAAGGATTTCAATTATATTGTCCTTCCAGATGAACGACTTGGAATTATTGGCCCTAATGGAAGTGGAAAATCAACATTACTAAATATGATTGCTGGAAAGTTAGATCCCGATACAGGTTATATTGATCGTGGTGAGACTGTTAAAATAGGTTATTATGATCAAGAAAGCATGAATCTTGATCCATCTATGAAGGTAATTGATTATATTAAAGAGGCTGCTGAAGTGATACATGGAACGGATGGATCTGTGATTACAGCTTCCCAAATGTTAGAGAGATTTCTATTCCCGCCTAGTATTCAATGGGGGATGATCTCTAGACTTTCTGGCGGAGAGAAGAGGCGGCTTTATCTGCTCCGTATTCTCATGGAGTCACCGAATGTACTGCTGCTTGATGAGCCGACGAATGATTTAGACATTCAAACCTTAACCATTTTAGAAGATTATTTGGAGCATTTCCCTGGGGCTGTTATCGTTGTTTCCCATGATCGATATTTTTTGGATCGAACAGTAGATCACTTATTCAGTTTAGAAAAAAATGGCCTAATGGTCCATTATAATGGGAGCTACAGTGAGTATTTGGAACAAAAGAAATTGGCTTTGGAAACAGAGAAAAATGATCGGAAAGAACAGCAGAATGCTTCACCACCTCAAAAGAAGGTTGATCGCGTTCGTAAAATGACTTATAAGGAACAGCAGGAATTTTCCAAAATTGAACAAAGAATTGCGGAATTAGAAGAGAGAAATGCACAACTCGTTCGAGAAATTGAGCAGGCGGGTAGTGATTATCAATTATTAAGGAGTCATTCTGAAGAGCAACAGCAGATTGGGCAAGAGTTAGATGAACGACTAGAACGGTGGGCAGAGCTATCAGAATTAATGGGGGAATAGGAGAGTGGGTAGCCTTAAAGCAAGGCAGCCCACTTTTTAAATGGTCTTTAGACGTTTATGCAAAAATGGATGATCAAGAAGCAACTCACGAAATCTTCCAGTATCCTTCTTGAGAAGCCAATGGTAGAATGCCTGTTTAACATAGGGGAAGTAATTCAGATTTTCTAATAGCTCGACTCTAGCTCGAATATCAATTTTACTCAAAGCATTTTTCATTGCTTCTTGACCAGCAACCTTTACTCCGTATTGATCAGCTTCATATTCATCCTTCCTAGAAAAGAAATTTTCAACCATAAAGTGGATGATGCGAAAGAAAAGTGACAGTGACATCATCTTTATATAAGTTATATTTTGAGTCATAATGGAGGATAGAAGTAGAAGATATCCTGTAGCATGAGCAGGAATGAGAGAGTACAAGATTTCATCGCCAATCTTGTTGACTAATCGCAAGGGGATTAGGGCATCGGCCCCCAATTTTAAATGACCAAGTTCATGACCAATGATCGCTTTTAATTCATTTTCAGAAAATAAATCTTTCCATCCCGCCGGTAAATAAACTCTCCGAAAAACATAACCAGCATTCATTTTGTTCCACATAAAAACTTTAATTTCACCAATTTCTAGATCAATACATACTTCCTTTACAACACGATCGGTTTCAGGGTCTAGAGAGAGATCCTTGTGAAGCTTTTGTAGGGCGAGCTCGGATTCTTGGCTCCTTATAGAATTGGTTTGAATAAATTGATACCACTGAATAGACGGATCGATTAGTACTAGAAGATTAAATAATCCTGCAGAAGTTAAGCTCTGTGCGGCAAGGATAATGTCCTCGATGATGAATTTAGCGTATATGGTAGAGAGTGCGTACCGAAACGGGATTTTTAACATGCTGCTTACACCTCCTACCATAATTTATGAAACTCTCCTGCAACAAAGAAGTAGATTTGGAATAAGATGTGAAAAGGGAGTTAATGGCACGGGGGATGGTCTGGTGAAGACGATTACGATATATCGCCACAGGGCTTTCTTTCGTCAAATCGAATTAGCAACTACTATGGATGAACTGACGAAAGGATTGCTGGGAAGGAATAATGCCGGAAGTGGATTGTTTTTATTTGGGGCAACTGCTGTTCATACGTATGGGATGCGATTTGGTATTGATGTTGTCTATTTAAATCAGAATGGTTTAGTGCTTGGATTAGAAGAAAGGCTCTTACCTAATCGAGAAGGAATGCAGCTATCTAGAACTTCTCATATTGTAGAGTTTAATGCAGGAACGATTAAATATTATCGGATTCGAATTGGTGAACCTTGGCACTGGATCTTAAAACGTTTATAAAAGAGAAAGGGACAACATCTGCATTAATGTTGCCCTTCTTTCTTTTGAATAAGAAGCTCGGATTCATTCCCATAAATATGAATCATCTCTTGATCAAGAGTAGCTATAACATCTTCATCATCTGGTGGAAAGTCCATTAAGATTTCAATTACATCCTCCTCGCCTTCAACGGAAAAGTGGAAAGCACCATCTAGGCCTGAAAATTGATTATCATGGATGGCTGTTTCTAGCAGTGTTCCAACAAATTGCGTGACGGTTTCATCATCCTCTAAGTCGTCGCTTTCCCATTGAGTAAAGGTAACCTTTATTTTCTGATCCTTAAATTGCTCTCTTAGTAATTCAGGAATAAGGTTGGGTTTTGTGATTTCCATAAGATAGAGCCCCTTTTTGAATAGCATTTGTTTTTTTGTGGTTTTTCATGAATTAATTTCTAAATTTTGTTATGATGAAGTTGTGGGTATTTTTACATTATAAACCTAGATTTCACATTATACTAGGAACTATGTTGATGTAATGAATTGTCTAATGTAAGTGAAAATACTAATACTTCTTTCTTCCTGAAACTTGTAGTTCTGTTTTAATTTCGCTAATATCGTCACCCATTTTTTCATACCTTTTGGTTAGTAGTTCTAACTGGTGTGCAAGGACCTCATATTGTGTGGAAATTTTTGAGATGAAATCTGTAAGCTTGTTCTCACGATCTTTGGCCTCACTTTGTAATCGTCTGGCTTCACGAAGCTGGTATAAATACAACGAAACAAATAGGATAGCCCAAATTCCCTGTTGGGCTGCTGAACTGAAAAGAATATCTTGCATGTTCTTTTAGCCCCCCTTCTTCATGCATACTCTAGCTTCTTTGCAACATAATATGATAGATAAGGTATAGTGGCGTTAGACATTGGTATATTTAATTAAACAAAATGAATCAAGGGAGATCTTATGTCTAAACAAAAGGTACCTTCAGATATTGAAATTGCAAGATCAACAAAAATGAAACCGGTTTCAGAAATTGTGGAACAATTAAATATCGGAGATTCGGAATGGGATGCCTATGGAAAATATAAGGCTAAAGTTGATCTTTCTCTTCTTAGACGGCTATCGGATGGACCAGACGGGCATCTTATTCTCGTCACGGCGATTAGTCCGACTGCTGCAGGAGAGGGTAAAACAACTGTCACAGTTGGGCTTGGACAGGGGCTTAATCGTATAGGAAAGAGGGCAGTAATTGCCCTTCGAGAGCCATCCTTAGGCCCAGTCTTCGGCATGAAGGGAGGAGCTGCAGGAGGTGGATATTCTCAAGTCATCCCGATGCAGGATATTAATCTTCATTTTACTGGAGATCTACACGCTATCACCACAGCCCATAACCTTCTTGCTGCACTCATTGATAATCATCTCTACCAAGGAAACCAATTACAAATGGATCCCCGTCGAATCGTATGGAAGCGGGTATTAGATATGAACGATCGTTCTCTGCGTAATCTTGTACTAGGATTAGGAGGAAGAACGAATGGTGTTCCTCGAGAGGGAGGCTTTGATATTACGGTTGCTTCAGAAATCATGGCTATTCTATGTTTGTCTGAGGACCTTCAGCATCTTAAGGAAAAGCTATCCCGTATGCTTATCGCTTATTCCTATGATAATAGGCCAATTTATGTGAGAGATTTAGGGGCCGAGGGGGCGCTGGCTGTTGTATTGAAGGATGCTATAAAGCCTAATCTAGTGCAAACATTGGAAAATACTCCAGCGTTTATCCATGGGGGACCATTTGCGAATATTGCTCATGGCTGTAATAGTTTGCTGGCAACGAAGATGGCTCTTAAACTAGGACAATATGTTGTAACAGAAGCCGGATTTGGTGCAGACCTTGGAGCAGAGAAGTTTATGAACATCAAATGCCGGAAGGGTGGATTAACTCCTTCTGCTGTTGTGATTGTGGCAACGATTCGAGCATTAAAGATGCAGGGTGGGGTTTCGAAGGATAAATTGTCTGAGGAAAATGTCGATGCCTTACAGATCGGTTTTGCGAATTTATTACGACATATAGATATCGTGGAATCCTTTGGTGTTCCTTATGTGGTGGGATTGAATTTGTTTTCCAACGATACATCAAATGAGGTTAGAATCCTTGAGGATCTCTGTAACCATAAGGGAATTGTTCTTGTGGTTGCAGACGTATGGGGAAAAGGAGGGGAAGGTGGTGAGCAATTAGCACATAAGGTTGTTGAAATGATTGAGCAAAAAACAAACTCGTTTCATTTCCTCTATGACCTAGATGAATCTATACCAGATAAAATCACGCATATTGCTAGAAAAGTGTATGGAGCTGAGCATGTATCCTTTACGGAGGGGGCCAAAAAGCAGATTCAGCAATTCACGGACTATGGTTGGGGAAATTTACCGATTTGCATGGCGAAAACACAATATTCTTTAACCGATAACCCATTGGTATTAGGAAGGCCTGAGTCGTTTACAATAACCGTTCGTGAATTAAGACCATCGCTTGGAGCAGGGTTTATCGTTGCACTGACAGGGGATATCCTTACCATGCCAGGACTGCCCAAAAAACCAGCAGCGTTACAGATGGATATAGATGATCAAGGAATAATCACAGGATTATTCTAATTTATAACAGCTTTGTCTAACATCCCAATGGATTGCCAATTATGAATAAGAGAAAATCTAAATCGAATAGATTGGTACCATGAAGGGATGAAAAAGAATGAATGAAGAAGAGAGTAAAAGGAAAAAAGATACACAGAATGTATTCTTGATTTTTGCCTCTACAATATTAATATCTGTTGCCTCTATTGCATGGTTCATGTATAGGATGATGGCAAAATCCTAAAGATTATGGCACTTGAAAAAAGGACAGTCATCCTTATGTCGAAAAAGGATTACCGTCCTTTGTTTAATCGATCCACCAATTCTATAAGGTCAGTAGGCATGGGAACGTCTACATCTATTGGCTCCTCTAATAAAGGATGAGGGAGATGTATATGAACTGCATGAAGAGCCTGCCTTGTGATTAGCTTGGTTGACCCACCATATAGTGAGTCTCCTAATAAGGGATGTCCAAGATGACTTAAGTGGACACGAATCTGATGAGTCCTACCGGTGTGCAATGTCAGTTCTACTACACTTACATTCATTTTTGGATAAGTTTCTCGTACCACATATTCCGTGATTGCTATTTCACCTTTAGGCGAAACTCTTCTTCTTGTGGGATGATGCCGATCACGGCCGATGGGTTCATCAATTATTCCTTTCTTAGGGGAGATAATTCCATGAACATAGGCATAGTAGGTCCTTTTGATTTTTCGTTCAGCTAGCATTCGATCTAACAGAGCTCCAGATAGGGCATGCTTAGCAAAAACGATTCCGCCACTCGTATCATAGTCTAAGCGATGGATATGGCGAACCTTTGTTAAAGTACCATTTGTTTCAAAGTAGGCAGCTATTGCATTTGCTAAAGTACCTTGATCCGTATTCGAGGTTGGATGGGTAGCAATCCCTGATGGTTTATTCACGATCAGTAGATGGTCATCCTCATATAGAGGATCAACAGGAAGATAGTTTGGGATTAGTCCGAAATTCTCCTCTTTAAAAAATTGAATCTGTAAACGATCCCCTGTTGCCAATGTTTGATCCCATGGAACCCAATTTCCATTTAATCGTACACCCTTATCCATTCGTAATTGATGTAATAATCCCTTTGGGACTTGCCATTTTTCTTTTAGGATTTCTTGTATGGTTAGATGATCCCAATGGTGCGGGACATTGAATTCGCACCATTCACCTTTTCTCTTTGTTTGAATCATGTACTCACCCTTAACTTCCAAATTATCTACAGTTTACCTTTTAAATTTGACAAGAGCAATCTTAAGAATAGCTTGAAAACTTTTACTAAGGGTCAAAATATGCAAAAAATTAAAAAATATACACAAATTAGACACAAAATTGTGGGCAATTTTAAGGTAAGATAAGGAAGAAATGTATGAAATATGATAGGGGGATATTGGAGATGCATGTGCCTATAAGAATTGATGACGTCTTACGTAGAACAGTTAGATTGTATCCAGACGTCACAGCAGTAGTTGAAGGAGATCAACGTTGGACATACAGTAAGCTGCAGGAAGAAATTCATCAACTAGCAAGAGCAATGAATAATTTAGGAGTTACTAAAGGAACTCGGGTGGCTGTTCTGTCACCGAATACAACTGCAATGATGGAAATCTATTTTGCTTGTTTTCAGCTTGGTGCTGTTGTTGTTCCTTTAAATACACGACTTCTTTCTCTAGATTATGAATATATTGTGAATCACTCTGGAGCTGAGTTGTTTTTTGTTGACGCTGAGCTTGTCCATCATATTGAACCAGTTAAAGACCAACTTCATTCCGTTAAGAATTTTGTTCTTACACCAGCTCCTAATTTTCCCCAACAACTTGAAGGCTGGGTATCCTTTCAATCGTTTATCGAAGCAGAAAGTACCACTCCACTAATTACACCTATTGAAGAAACAGACTATGCCACAATTCTATATACGAGTGGAACTACAGGTAAGCCAAAGGGTGTTATCCATACCCACAGAACTTTATACTTCAATATGATCAACACAATTATTCACCTCAGAGCTCAAGATCATGATGTCTTGTTACATACTTTACCTATTTTCCATGTGAATGGCTGGGGAACTCCGTTTGCGTTCACAGCTGTTGGTGCTAAGCATGTCATGCTTCGTAAAATCGATCCAGTACTGATCCATCATTTAATTAAAACAGAAGGTGTAAGCGTTGCATGTATGGCGCCTACTGTTCTTAATATGCTACTTAATGAACCTAAATTCGAAACAGACAAATTAAACCAACCTGTTCGTGCAGTTCTAGCAGGATCTGCTCCACCTCCAGCATTCGTTCGTAAGGTTGAGCAAGAGTTCGGCTGGGAATTTCTACAAGTATATGGAATGACAGAATGTGCTCCATTTATAACCGTTTCACCAGTTAAGAATCACTTAAAATCAATAGAGGAAAACAAAAAATTCCGTTTAAAAGCGAAGGCTGGAATTCCAATGCTGAATGTGGAATTGAGAGTAGTAGATGTAGACGGAGAGGATGTCCCTGCTGACGGTATTTCTGTTGGAGAAATAGTGGCAAGAGGGAACATGGTGATGGAAGGTTATTGGTTACAGCCAGAAGAAACAGCCCGTTCCATTGTTAATGGATGGTATTACACAGGTGATATGGGTACGATTGATGAAGAAGGATATATCGATATCGTCGATCGTAAGAAGGATATTATTATCAGTGGTGGCGAGAATATTTCATCTATTGAAATTGAAGCCGCTTTATATGAACATCCCGCTATATTGGAGACAGCGGTAATTGCTGTTCCACACGAGAAATGGGGAGAAGTTCCACATGCTTTCGTTGTTGTTAGATCGGGCCAACAATTAACAGAAGAAGCACTTGTTGAGTTCTGCAGAGGGCATTTGCCACATTTCAAATGTCCGAAAGGGATTAGTTTTGTAAGTGAACTTCCTAAAACTGGATCAGGTAAAATTCAGAAGATCCACTTAAGAAAGGATTTCTGGGAAGGCAAAGAAAGATTGGTTAATTAATCGAGAAATAGTTAGGGGAGGGATAGTTCGATCTATTCTTCCTCTTTTTACGTACAATTTACTGATAATAATCATTGTGATAGTGTTTAGGTTATTAACCACAAACCTTTTCTTTTGAAAAAAGAAGGGGTTTTTATATTTTTGTCGAAAATAATTTAGGTTATTAAAAGAAAAGGAAAGTGAGTGGGAAAGTGGGCGGAAAATTAAGTTGGGATTATGTAGAAATCGTACACCAAGAGTTATATTCTCTTCGTAGCGATTACTTTATGATTGTTTTTGGAGTAACAACAGGATTACTCGCATTAATAGGGTTTGTTTCGTTTTATATTATCAATAATAGTAAACAAAAGGCAGAAGATCTCCAAAAATTAGCTTGGCGTTTAGAGGCAAGTAAGTATAAGCCATTCCATAGGAAGCTTATCGATGAAACAATTGAATTATTTTTTGTCTATAAGAAAACGATAGAGCAACGCAGGGACTTTAGCTTTGAAATGCTATCATTGCTCCGTTGGACGTTATATTTTGTTCTTTTTACCTGGCTTGCTACTTTTGTTTTACTTGATTCTTTGATAGAATTCCTTGGTTTTGGTTTGTTTTATGCTATAGCGGGTTCTCTCATGCTTGCCTATATTTTTAAACTCAAGAAATTTAGAGATTCGTTGTTACAGGGTCCTTACTCTAATTTTACCCAGTTTTTGGATTCCTATGATAAAGATGGTATGGGGAAGGTTTGGCTAGCAGGTATGATGTCGAAGCTCGATATGAAGAGAGATCCTAAGAATGCCCAGGCATTTTCGGTTTATTTTGGACTACCTTCGTTTGCATCAAGCTACCTTGGACCTCTTCAATTGCATCAAACAATGGTTCATTTTTGCAACGAGGGTGGTTTGATTCAGAGCACCCCATTTTTTGGGCAAGCTTTAAGCATTCATGCTACTGGTATGAAACAATATGATTGGTTTGAGATGGAAGCCGTGATCCCTATTGTTTGTCCTGAACACACAACCTCTATGGAAATTGAGCTTTTTCTGACAAGAAATAACGAAGGAAAGAAAGCTGAGCAGGACTCCGCTGTTGCTGGAATTTGGCTTAGGTATTCCGTTGGTGTAAATTATTTATCCATATTGTCAAATCATGATGCTCTTTATTCCCCTAGTGTTCTAAGTGTTGGAGAAATTAGTGAGTATGAGATAGGCATTCATGAAGAACAAGCCAGAAAGAACGAGGCACAACAACGGGAACTACAGACAGTGTAACTATAATGGGGTGTAAAATAAAACAAAATATAAAGGGGAACAGCCCTTATGGTTTATTGGCAATTATTTATTGCTTTTTTTCGAATTGGTATTTTTGGTTACGGTGGGGGACCTTCTATGATCCCTCTTTTTCATGCAGAGTGTGTGAAGAAGTATAACTGGGTAAGTGCGGATGAATTTGCAGATTATTTGGCTTTGGGGAATGCCCTACCAGGGCCAATTGCAACGAAAATGGCTAGTTATGTGGGATATAAGACGAAAGGCTGGATAGGTGCTCTTATTGCCATACTCGCAGTATCGTTGCCGGTATTATTACTTATGATTTTACTTCTCCACTTCGTATATGCTTTGAAGGACTCCGGATATGTAAACGGAATGATCCAAGCTGTTCAACCAATCATTGGTGTGATGATGGCAATATTAGCCTATGAATTTATCGCGAAGGGTTGGAAGGAAGCAGCTAATCAAAAGGGCATATGGTTGGCTAGCTCAATCATTAGTTTAGCTGCAATCCTCCTTCTTCATATTCATCCGGGTATTCTAGTTGGGATTGCCCTTCTGGGCTCTTTTTTATATTCCACTTGGCAGATTAAGCGAATGAAAGAAAAATACCCAAACAAAGGGGCTTGACGATTGCGATGATCTATTGGCAAATATTTTGGGCATTTTTTCTAACGAATATCTTAGGGTATGGAGGTGGGCCTCCTACTATCCCCTTGATACAGAACGAAGTGGTGAACCATTATCATTGGATGACAGTCGAGGAATTTGGTGAAACGTTAGCCTTAGCGAATGCTTTGCCTAGTCCGATTAATACGAAACTGGGTGGGTATATTGGTTATCAAGTTGGTGGAGTTCTAGGTGCTGTGATTGCCTTCGTGGCAACAGTTGCACCCACTGCTATAGCAATGATCTTGTTATTACGGTTTATGTCAATATTTCGTGATGCACCACAGGTCAAGGCAATGATGAGATCAATTCGCCCGATTATTGCTATCTTATTAGGGGTTTTAGCTTTTCAATTTTTCAAAAATTCTGTCCATGCTGCAGGTTGGATCCATACGTTGATTCTGGGCCTTGCTGGATATCTTTTATTACAAAAGATAAAAACCCACCCGGCACTGATCATTGCTGGTGCTATGGTATACGGAATTGTTTTTATTCATTAAAATAATTCCATGTACCTACCCGCTAGGGTATTTCATTTCATAATTAAAATGAAATGAAAAGAACCTCCCTACTATTATTTGAGGGAGGTTCTCTTCTATGAATTTAAACATTCTGCTTTGCATTCGACCATTCTTCCACATTCCACACCTTAGTCACCCAATCCTCGTAGAAATCGGGCTCGTGACATACTAACAGGACCGTACCCTTGAATTCTTTCAGTGCACGTTTCAATTCGTCCTTGGCCACTACATCTAAATGGTTAGTTGGCTCGTCGAATAATAACCAATTACTCTCGTCCATTAATAATTTGCAAAGTCTTACCTTGGCTTGCTCTCCACCGCTTAATTGATTAAGTGGGCGATTAATATGCTCGTTTTTCAACCCACAGCGTGCAAGTGCCCCTCGAACCTCGTGTTGGTTCATGGATGGAAATGCTGCCCACACGTCATCAAGTGGAGTGATATTCCCAGCCTTCACCTCCTGTTCGAAGTAGGAAGGATAGAGGAAGTCCCCAAGATAAGTTGAACCGTTCCATGGCTTGATTTTGCCAAGAATAGTCTTAAGCAGCGTAGACTTTCCTACACCGTTACACCCAACGATGGCAATCTTCTCCCCACGTTCGATAGCCACATTCATTTTGGGAAGGAGAGGGTGGCTATAACCAATTTCTAAGTCCTTGGCTTCGAAAACAACTTTACCGCTTGAACGAGCATCTTTAAATACAAAGGTTGGTTTCATAGCCGTTTCGGGACGATCAATTCTCTCGATTCGATCAAGTTGTTTTTGACGGCTTTTGGCCCTTCCAGATGTGGAATACCTTGCTTTGTTTCGTTGAATGAAGTCTTCTTGTTTCTTAATAAAATCTAGTTGTTTCTCATACGCATCGATATGCTGTTGTTTATTGATATCTGCCATTTCTAGGAATTTCTCGTAGTTGGCTTTATAACGGGTTAATTTTGCAAATTCTAAGTGATAAATCACATTTACAACTTGATTCATAAAATCTGTATCATGTGAAATTAACATAAAGGCATAAGGGTACTCTTTTAAATAGTCGGTCAACCACTGAATATGCTCTACATCCAGATAGTTAGTGGGTTCGTCCAACAGAAGCACTTGCGGCTTCTCAAGTAGTAGTTTGGCTAGTAACACCTTTGTACGTTGGCCACCACTTAAAGAAGCCACATCGCGATCAAGGCCAATCGCATCAAGCCCTAATCCGTTTGCCATTTCCTGAACTTTCACATCTAACACATAGAAGCCACTTGCGTCTAATCGTTCTTGGATTTCACCCATTTGCTCGAGTAGTGCTTCCAGTTCATCGGGATTGGCATCGGCCATTTTTTCAGAGATGATCATTAGTTCCTGTTCTTGCTCAAATAACGGGAGAAATGCATCGCGTAAGATATCACGAACCGTTTTTCCGGGTGTTAATTTAGTATGCTGATCAAGGTAACCATAATGTACCTTTGGAGTCCATTCAACTTTTCCGTTATCTCTCACAATTTGGCCTGTTACAATGTTCATCAGAGTGGATTTTCCAACTCCGTTAGCTCCAACTAACCCTACATGCTCCCCATCTAGGAGTCGGAAGGAGACATTCTTAAAGAGGACGCGGTCCCCGAATGTATGACTTAAATCTTCGACATTTAATAAGCTCATAGTAAATTTATTCCTCCTGCATTTTAACTATCATCTTCTCATGTGTTTCATCATACCTGAAATTAGGTATTCTATAAATATGCGATTGTGATATTCCAATAAGATACACTGATTCTTGTTAATAACTGGACAGATACGGCAAGGAACTGCTAAGATAGGTTGAATTTAGTAAAAAGGAGCGCTGGATCAATGCTACAAGCGGGATACATGGCTACCCTTAAGGTAGAACGTAAAGCAGCCTTTGGTTATTTTTTATCCGATGGAGAACAAGAAATCTTATTACATAATAACGAAACGGAAGGGAAAATAAAAGAAGGAGAACAAGTACAGGTTTTTCTTTATATGGATCATGAGGGTCGATTAGCTGGAACCATGGCCAAACCTAAGATTGTAGTGGGAGATTTCGATTGGTTGATGGTTACAGATGTTAATAAAAAAATGGGTGTCTTCCTAGATTTGGGTATCCATAAGGAAGTTCTTTTATCCAAGGACGATCTACCGTTTGATTGGGCAGTTTGGCCACAAAAAGGAGATCGAATTTTCGTTGGACTCAAGCATGATAAGAAGGGTAGGTTGTTAGCCAAGTTTGG
>DATFAS010000084.1:0-7441 GCA_035254305.1 Bacillota bacterium | reverse complement strand
AACATCTCGAACAAATGAAAGCAATGAAACGAATGATTGAAATAAACAAAAAATAAGTTAACTGTTGCGGCATATTACTTGAATCGTGTGACATTTGTCATTGTTATGGATAGGAATTCATTCTATAATTTAAATAAGATGCACGCCAACAATCAATACTCTTTTTTCACCGACCTAGCACCCCAGTGCTAGGTTATTTATTTACCGCTTTCAAATCACTATACAAATAGACGGAAAGCTGATCCCCTCGACACACAGGAATCAGCCTTTTGCTCATTCATTCTTTATCCCCAAGGGGCTCTTTATCATAAACGATAAACTCGTGTTAGAAATGTACTTGAATGACTGAACAATTACAAAATGCTTTCTTTAATTTCTTTCATTTGTTCAATATGACGCTTTTCATGAAGAGATATAAATTCAAGCATTTGTTTGATGCTTAACGGCCCAAATACAGGGTGTTCCATTGACTTGTTCTCTAAATCTGTCCCATCTCTATTTTCATCTATTAATGCTAGAAGAGGAGTTCTTGAATGATCCAAAATTTTTAAAAGATCCTCCTTAGTTATAAATTCTGTTGATGGCTCTGGAAGAGGAGATTTTACCTTGTTTGTGCGATTTAAAACAAAATCTAATTTTTTCTCTGCAACCCGTTCACTGTTTCCTTCCACAGCTCTTTTAATTGAAGGTAAACTGGCTTCATCTAATAAAATTAGATGCCTTAAAACTTGAGCAACACTCCATGTATCTTCACTTGGTTTTGTATTTAATTGTCTATCGGATAAAAGAGCTATTTCATCCAATAATTCTTTACGAATGCTTTTTAACATACAACCACCTTTTTCCTTTGTATTTGTAATAGTCTATTTTATATATATACCTAGTGGCAAAGCAAGAGAATGATCATATATATATTGTTTGGATAGGATTTTCAAGTGAAAAAGACGTTCCCCTCATGAAGGGAACGTCAATAACCCAAACAAGACCAAGAAGGTTTGTATAATATAAATTCGCCATGAAAGGGCCTAACCCTTGTGGTAAGTAATGGTCTGTTTACCAAGGAAATAAATTGGCATAGCCAAGGATGACTTTAAACCATATAATCGAGGTAACTAAACAAATGTTTAGTGTTGAGAGACTTGCCCCTTTAAAGAGGGGCATTTTTATTTTATATGAAGCAAACTGACTATAGCATTATGTTCCAACCCTACCTAGAACTTCAGACAGGCGCATCATTCCGAGCTTTAATTTTTCAGGAGTGGAATGAGTAAAATTCAAACGGAACGTGTTTTTTTGAGCATTCTCAACATAAAAAGATGATCCGGGAACGTAGGCCACACCATGATTAACGGCTTCATGGAGCAAGCTTGACATATCTATATGTTCACCTGCTTTAACCCAGATAAACATACCTCCTCTTGGTTCTGTAAAGTTTAATCCTTCTAGTTTATTTAAATAATCACACATGACATTCATACGTTGAGCATATTCCCGGCGAAGAAGAGCAATATGGTTGTTTAGATCGAAATCACGCATCAGAAAATATAAGGCTTGTTGATCTATAGAGCTAGAATGAAGGT
This sequence comes from Bacillota bacterium, assembly GCA_035254305.1. Taxonomy (GTDB): domain Bacteria; phylum Bacillota; class Bacilli; order Aneurinibacillales; family RAOX-1; genus DATFAS01. The sequence goes on along the minus strand of DATFAS010000084.1, from coordinate 5,861 downwards.
CAGAAGCTTGTTTTGCCTGTGCCATCATGCGGATAACTTCCTTAGGTCCTGTGATCCAACCACTACGAAGAGCCGGAACAACGGTCTTAGAAAATGTACTGGTATATAATACATGAGTTCGTTCCTGATCTAAACTAGCAAGAGGTTGATAGGTTTCCCTATCATCGAACTGGATTTCACCATACGGGTCATCCTCTAAAACTAGGACATTATATTTTTTAGCTAATTCAATTAAGGCTATCCTACGTTCCTGACTCCAAACCTTACCTTCAGGATTTGAAAAAGTAGGAACCACATAGATGAATTTTGGTTTCAACTTCTGAATTTTATGTTCTAAATCTTGTGGGTCCATGCCATATTCATCCCCTTCAACGGGACAAACCTGAGCTTCATACGACCTAAATACCTGCAAAGCTGCTAGATAGGTCGGATTTTCAGTTAGCACGATATCACTTGGTGAAAGCATAACTTTACTGAAAAGATCAATGGCCTGCTGTGACCCTGTCGTCATCATGATTGTTTCTGGCTCTGAGTAAATCCCTTTAGTCTTCATTCTTTCTCTAAGCATTACCCGCAGGGGCAAATACCCTTCAGTAACCCCATACTGCAATGCACCCGTACCAGAAGCAAAGACCAACTCATACGCTAACTGAACTTGTTCAACAGGAAAAAATTCCTCAGATGGAAGTCCACCTGCAAACGAAATGACATTTCCTTGCTGAATGACGGTTAAAATATCTCGAACGGCTGAAGATGTGAAATTTCTAGTCCGATCTGCAAAAGCATAATTCATGAATTCTTTCCCCCTAAATATTTATTGGAATTTAATCGATTAGCTTTTCTCTATTACTACCGTACACCACGCTGCCAGCACATCAAGCTAACAACAATCATGCATCCCATAATCATAGAAAACCATTCAATAGCATGGTTTAATCCAATCCATTGTGAAGCAACACCTAGCATAAGGATGGGAATGCTCACTCCCAAATACGTAACAACATAAAAGCTAGAAACGATATCTGCACGGCAAGTATTGGGAGAAACTTCATTCACGAGTGCTAAACTTCCTGCATACGTAGGACCGTGACCTAAGCCAATGAGGACTGTGGTTAAAATCAGAAACCAAAGGGATTTTGTGATCATAGTCAGTATCATCCCGATTAGTCCCAGAATTAATAACGTATATCCAATCGCAATCAACGTTCGAATTGGTTTCTTTTTAAGCATTAGTTGATGCAGTGTAGATAACCCGAGTACAAGTGCAATGATCCCTCCCGAAATACTTAAATTCGTTTTTCCGACTATCGTTCCTAAATATGAAGGGATAATAGACAACATTAAACTCATGATCCCCCATGCTATAAAGGATGTCGTCGAGGACAAGTAAAAAGGTTTTCGAATGTCCTTAGGAATATTTGGCTTTCGTAATTGAAGAGGGGTCAGAGAAGGCTGTATTTTATCATGAATATAAAACAATCCAATTAGACTAGGAATTGCCAACAAAAAATGAATAATATAGGAAAGTCTAGTTGGATAAGGAGCATAATCCCCCATAACCCCCGATAAAACCGGTCCTAGAGCATTACCAACGGTCACCGCAATGGCTGCAACGAGTGCAGATTTTAATCTGTCCTGTTTTGGTTCTAATTCCGTCATAGCTGCAACAGCCACTCCGTTCAGCATTCCAACTGATAATCCTTGAAATAATCGAGACAATAAAATCATACCGATGCCATCCGATAAAGCAAAACTAATCGATCCCATGATGGAAAATAGGACACCAGGTATAAGTACACTCTTTCTTCCTATACGATCAGATAATTGTCCAGAAATGACAATAGTTGGGATTACAACAAGTGCATAAGCTGCAAAAACAAGCGTGATCATTCCTGAAGACAGGTTCCATTCCGTTCGGTAAATGGCATAAAGTGGCGCAGGAAGGTTCGTTCCTAGTAAGGTAATAAACAAACTGTAGACAACCAACCAAAAGGATGAGGTCTGACTACTTACTAGATTCCTGACTTTATTCCACAATACATTCTGTGGCACAGGATGGCTTACCGCCTTAACTTGGATCACATCCATTGAACCTTCAAGCTGATTAATGACATTTTGGAGGTTCATATCGTCAAGGGATGTTAAAATCTTCATTCGAGAAATATGGGTTCCGGTAGATTTACTAACGGTCAATTTATCAATATTGCATCCTCGGTGACTAAATAATTCTGCAATTCGTGCTAAAACACCGGGTTGATTTTTTACCAATACAGATATAGTCTGTGTTGTCACGTCAGTTTGATCCCCCTTCAGTATTGATTCCTTTGTATGATATCATCCTAATAAGCATATAAAAAATATCTATATTGTTTGTTTATCATATCAAAAAGGTATGTATAGGGGGATTCAATGGATATTCGGCAACTCCGATACTTTTTGGCAATAGCCAAAGAAGAACAAATTACTCGTGCAGCAAAGACACTAAACATGGAACAGCCGCCGTTAAGCAGACAATTGAAATTAATGGAACAAGAACTCGGGGTCACACTATTCGAACGCAATGGAAAGCAGTTAAAACTGACACAAGCAGGGGCCATCTTACGAAAAAAGGCGGAGAGTTTGATACGACAACTAGATGAAGCGATAACCGAAATCCAGGAAATTGATCAAGGTCTACGAGGAACATTATCGATTGGTTCCGTATTTTCATGTGTCTCACTTATCCCTGAAAAAATCAAACAATTTCGTGAGAAATATCCTGTCGTCATTTTTAAAATCCTTGAGGGTGATCATTTCACTTTAGGCGAATATCTAGAGGATAGAACTATTGAACTCGTGATGACAAGGCTTCCTTTTGAATCAAATTATCCATCGGATAAATACGCAATTTTTCATCTTCCATCCGACCCATTCGTGGTGGTGGTTCCGCAAGAATGGAATGATTCACACCCTGCGATTCATATGAAAGATATTGCTTCACTCCCTCTTTTGGCATTGAAGAGTGATAGGACGGTAAGATTAAACGAAAAAGTTATAAATGAATGCAGACGTTTCGGATTCGAACCGAACATAGTTTGTGAATGTTCAAGTGTTGCGATTATTATAGCACTCGTAGTGGCAGGCATCGGAGCTACGATTCTACCTAAGTCTGTAATGTCTTCCTTTCCGATTGGAGAGATTAAGATGCTAGATATACTTGATGCTACCTTTCAATCTGATGTTGGTATCGTTTGGCTTAGGGAACGTCATCTTTCTAAGAGTGCACAGGCTTTCATTGATACTTTTCAGAATGATTAATTTACAACTTAGCCTTCTCCCTTAATCTATACTTAAAAAAGCATCAGCAATTTCATCTAAGTAATCAAATCAAATACTTTATCTGTAATCCATAAACGATGTGCAGGAGTTAATTCTTTACCATCTGCTGATTTATAAGTTTCACAAAAATTGGAGAATGTCCTTAGAATAGTTAAAGCATCTTTGAAGTTCATGATGGTCTTTAATCGTTTGAAAATATTTTTAACCGCAAATTTCAACAACAAAGTAATAGCCACCTTTCCTTGTTCATTTTGAGACAAGAATAAAGTGGCTTTAAAAATCAAAAAAGCGCTTCTGTACGACCACTTTATTTTATGGTCTTTAGAAAAACGCTTAAAACGTTGATATGTATGGTTATGGTGCTGGTGAGAGGACTCGAACCTCCGACCCCTTCATTACGAGTGAAGTGCGCTACCAACTGTGCCACACCAGCTTTTAAATTTGGAGCGGGTGAGGGGAATCGAACCCCCGCCTCAGGCTTGGGAAGCCGGCATTCTACCATTGAACTACACCCGCAAATGTATACATACAAACATACAACCTAATACGAATTGGTCGGGAAGACAGGATTTGAACCTGCGACCCCCACGTCCCGAACGTGGAAAGACACAAAATCATTCAAATCAATTTGTTTATCAGTTTTAATAAGTATTGACCACTTCACTAAGTTTTTATTGATTTATATTATACTGTTGTTATTGTTGGAAGTAAAGTAGTCAACAAAAAACCCGCCCAAGAATATGAGCAGGTTGTATATGTATGTATTCAAATTAAACAAAAAGACCCATCAGTTAAACTGATAGGCCAAGTTAAGCATGTCATAAAAAATATACCATTAATATCGGACAAAATATGTATTAATCAATATTATTTTAACAAATATAATCCCACTGTCGTGGATGTCGTGGATACAGTGGGATATTATATAAGTCAGATATCAACGAGGGATTGACTCACTGACAATTATAGTATAGAAAATATTGATGAAAAAATAGTGAAAACCAAAGGTAAACTACCTAACATATCAGATATGTTATAACCAAGCCCTATACCTTTGTAACCTGTACTTCTCCGTCTACCCACTCCACTTTTGCACCAAGTAACTCTGCCAATTGTCTCACAGGAACAAATGTAACTCCGTCTAGGATAATCCCTCCTACGCTTTTATCTTCACATTTTACTACTGTTGTCGCATCAAATTTCATCTCGATTACCTCCTCAGTTTCTTGCTCGTTCTCATATGTTGGTAAATCTACATTTTCAGGTGGTTTTGCTCCAGCACACAAATCATTGATACTCAGTCCAAATGTTAACTGGAAATGTGGCATATCCCTCTGTGATGGCTCCCAATCTCCACCCCATTCCATTCCTAGTTCCTTACCAATTTGACCAATCGCTGTATAACCATTGTCATCTTCCCATATGCAGTCGGTTCCATCCTCTGTAAGAATCACATAGTCGAATGCAAGCCCAAAATTATGATAGGTACGTCTTACCCATGTTACAATGTTCCCTGGTGCTGTTCTTCCTTGTGCATATAGTTCTTCTTGCTCTTCGATTGTCCTAAGTGCCTGACATACTGAAATAGGATACCCCTCTTTATAAGCTCTCTTGATCAACTCAAAAGCTCTCACTTGGAGGGCTGTGTGTAATGTCAATATTCGTTGTTCACTACGCTTGAGGAGTGTTATTAGTTCCACCATCGGTAGTAACTCCTTTCGGATGAACAAGTGCAGCCCAAATCCCTGCTCCTACTTCAGCCAAAACATTAATGGTCTGCTCAACTTGACTATCTGTAAGTTCTACGTTAAACAGTTGCTTCAAGGCAATCACAATAATAATAGAAACGGGAGCAATTAATTGTTTGTTCATATGTGTACCTCCTATTGTTTAATAAATAAAGCTATAACAGCCGCAATAGATGCAATTGCAGTTAATATAATAGGAATCCATCTATGTCCTGCACCCTCAAGTTTGTCTACACGCAACTTTAAGTCTTCAAATTGAACCTTTTGGACATAGTTTGTTGCCAAGGATGCTTTAATTTCTTCAATAAACTTTAATACCAAGTCCATTTTCGCCTCCAAAGAAGCAATGGCTTTTCCCTGTTCTAAATCGTCACCCATACCAATCACCCACTTTCACGCAAAATAAAAAGACCTACCCGAAGGTAAGTCTTTAGTCAGATTAGTTTCTTTAAAATAATTTCTTCACTAATGCTTGATAAATCTTATCGTCAATTTCTAGCAAACTTCTCTTGCCATCCTTAAATTCAACAGCAACAGTATGAGTGCCTTTTGATTTTGCAGATAGACCTGCAAGCATTCCAACGGGGCCAAGTAAAAGACCTCCGGCTAAACCTCTTCCAACTGCACTTGTTGCACTTTTTCTGCTAGATTCATCTACCAATTCATAGCTTTCTACCGTAGTTTTGTCCAAATTCATGCTCTTTGTAAAACCAGTAGAAATGTATGGCACTCCAAATACTTGCCCAACCATTTTACCTTGATAATCCCCTGCAACGACTTTATTTTTTGCACCCA
>DATFAS010000083.1:0-5258 GCA_035254305.1 Bacillota bacterium | reverse complement strand
ATAAACTAACCATTTTACTGTGTTCGAATCTGTATCGAACTGAAATAATCGGTAAATGTCTGCAAAGACTTTGCCTGCCTTATGTGGTCGAGGCGCATTTTTACCACTCGGTATTTCTCGGTCATACTTGAATTCACTAACTAAGCCTTTTCTATTGGTTGTTGAAGGTATGTAAGTATCCACCTTTATACGCTCGATAGAAGGATGAAGGTTTTCTAGGATTACCTCGTAAGGTTGCACGTTCAGTTCATTCATTAGTGTTGTAAAAAACGTATATCGAACAGAATCCTCGGTTGTAAAAACTCCTTTATCAAGTCGCAATCTTAATGCTTCTACAAACCCACATATAGCTCGCTCCATGAAAAAATCATCTCCATTATTAGAATTATTGCAAGTCATCCGTTGAAACTCTGGGGGCAATATGCCCTCTACGCCCAATGTTCAAGATGGTTAAATTTTCTCTTCCGTAATAATAAATTGCGTTAGTCGTATTTTCTGGAGGTGAATGCCAAGTAATTAATAATGACTCAACATCAGATAATCTTTTCCTTGAAAATCGTTGTCCATCCTCAAGCAGGATTACCCCTAATCTGATTTTAAGAGTTCCACGAACTTTATTCATCCAATAAAGATGCTCATTGAGCCTTGTCATAAAATCCCTTGTCGTTTTACCTATGTAGAGTAAATTTTCACGTCCACCGAAAATTTGATAAATTGAATAGATTCCATATTCATAGGCAATATCCCTATTTTCTATTAGAGAAAAATTATAAGGACCATGCCACTTCAATGTGACAATCTGCATACCTACCTCCAAGCAATTACTACAATCACTTACTTCGTATAGAAGTAAATTCCCGCGCTGAAGATGTGTTTACCTTGACGTACTCGGGTGTCCGCCTGTTAAAGACAGCCATCCACGACAAGAGACAGACCCCGAAGGTGGAGCGGAGTTTCGCTGTTGCCGATCATTACACCATCTATGATTTAGAATTTTTATTGTAAATCTATAGATACTTTGTCTGCCTGATCCACGTTCTCCCTATCCAACTCCACTTTGACTTTCCCCATCCTTCTCTTTTCTCGCCAGTCTTTTAAGTTCTCTTCCGTTGTTAACTTCAGCTCCGCTATCTCCATTGCCCGATCAAAAACGTACTTAACTGCAAACAAATGTGTGTAAATTCCATATCCTCCAGGTAATATCGGACGTTCTCTTTTCACCCATTCTTTAATCTCAAAGCGAACATACAATTCATCGACATTCCCCCGCCGAACAGGTCGTTCTTTGATTAAGTACCTTGGTATGACAGTCCAGCTCGATACTAAACCTACCCAATGGATACCACTCTCTTTTTCTCCAAACAATCGTCGCGATTGGTATAAGCCAACAAACTCGACTTTTGATAGTAGTTGTTGTTCTTTAGTCAAATGTTGTAGTGGAATATAATAAAAACGGTGACTTAAACAGGTCTCAAGTTGATCTCGAGTTCCTAGTGAACCAATAAGTACATTCTTCCCACCAAGCTTGTCCTTGTAATAATCAGAAGTACCACGAGGTCTAATGGATCTCTCAAAAGCCTTCTCAGGACTATCTAGAATAAGTTCATCCAAAAATTGCTCCATGAGTTTCGTGGAATTGGGTAGGAACGGCAAAGCTCCAACGTTTACCTTTTTGATACTTCTGTAGAACTTATGCTCCCTGTACTTTTCCTCATCTGGATATGGAAATAGAACATAAGCTCCAAACATACTTCTCTCAAAATCCTCGGTTTGATGATCCTGATAGACAATGGCATCCCGATATCGATGCATTGTGTTAATGTCATCTTCCTCCGGACCAGGTGAGCCGTAATCCCGATAATAGCTTGTTCCCTCATAGGCAGGGTTCAGACGGTATTTTGAATCAAAAATATACTTGTACTCGAAGGTTGACTCCATCTTCTTAAGGGTGAGCACATTATCAGGCCGTTGTGGTAAGGTTGGAAATTCTCGACTGTCTTCCGAAGGTAAGGCATTATAAAATAGCGTAAAGGTTTCCCCATTACGAGGATTAAGGTACTTCACGCTTGCCTTTTTCGACTTATCTAAAGTTAAAAATAATCCATTTCGATGCACACGAATAATGTCTTGTTTAATTAGTTCGTACTTCTTCCTCAATATGCTATGAATCTTTAAGAAGCACCAATATTCATAAAGCTGTGCTACATCCTTCATCGAAAGTCTATACAACTCTCCTTGAATAGATAGACCTTTCATAAGCAATAAATATGTCCGGTAAATATCCCGGTATCCGGGGGCCATTTGCAAGACAACCGTGATTGACATCCGCTCCATTTTTCCTACGTTCTGTAGAAAATCTAACCGTAATAGCCTCTTGATATGTCCACGCATTTGCTCTATTTGTTTCGATAATAACGGATCCGGTCGTCGTTCTTGTGTAGAAACACGAGATACAATTTCTTTTAACTTGACTTCCATTCTTTCCATCACCCATTTCACAAATCGATTCTCGTGAGTATTAAAATCAATTTTTCTTTGGGTTTCAATTAATTTTGTTGGACGATATTGTTGTGTTCCTATTTGTAGGAATCCATGCTCCTGGTCCTTCACTAATAAATGTGGTCTTTTTCCTAGGAAAGATAGGTTTTCTTTTCCCGCACGTTTAACTCGATCTGCATTTACCAGTTTCGTTTCAGGGAACAGTCGGTGATGTGGGGACATTTGGAGTCGTTCTACATTACTGACCAACTGGTCAAATACATGTCTTAATATGGTAAAGAATTCGGTCAGACTCTGATGTCTGGTTTCTTTTAGCCCCGTTAGCTGATAGGTTTTTCTTAAGAAATCAAAGGATAAATTATAGATTTGTTCGTTTACATCCTTTAAAATCAGTTGATAGTCTCGCTTGTAATCCATCTTTGATGGGAAAATTTCTAAGCGAATGTCTAAGGCTGGTTGTCCCTCAATTCGGATACATAATTCGGTATACCCCACTTCACTATGGAAATTAAGTACACCTGTAAGAATATTCCGACCCAATGGCTTAACTGCCTGACGGAGATTGATGTTCTCATGATGGAACTCAATCTTCTTATCAGATGTGTTCTGAACCACTAGTTGATAGGATTGATTTTCATAAAAACATGGCAGTACCCTCTCCTCTCCTAATTCAGACAGAGTTCCACTTATTGGAGAAAACAATTTTACTAGCTTCACTTCAATGGGATACTCACGATACCCAATCTCAAAAGTGGCATCTACCAAGTCCTCCTGATCATCACGGTGAAACTGCAAGGTCTCTACCGTTGGATGAAACGGTTTGCCCTGAATATACAGATCAAAGAGATTGGTTTCAATTCTTAACAGCTCTACATCTTGGTTAAGAAAGCCAGAAGGATGTAAAGCCATCTTCCTCAATCCTCCGTAACATATAAGCAATTTTTCGAGCACTTCTAGGATAAATAGCTTTTGGTTCGCTACTCGCCCTTTTCCACGGTTCATATAATTCCGTAGTGTCGTTCATTAGTTCCTCTATGCTTTTTCGCTGCCCCAAGGCAAGTAACATGAGATTAATCAAGGTTCTCTTAACTGAAGAACTACTTCCTTGAATCCGTGGAAGGATTATTTGAAGCAATTGGAGGTCAAATGCCTCTTCTCCGGTCATTAAATTAAATCGTTCATTATAGATCATGTAAAAACAGATCGAGTCCCTCACACGAAATCCTACATGTGAATGGATCTCTTCCAATACTTCATTAATCTGAACCAATTTCTCTGTGGTTTGTCTAATAAGTGGTGCAAAGTCAGAATAAGCCTCCTGAAGTGTTAGGAAATCTCTTTTGAGAAAATTATTGGCTACTTGTTTAGACTTCATTTCTACTAAACTGCCTATGTCATCATGGGGAAAAGCATTTAAATTGATATAGTTAAACTCAATAGTTTGAGCACGATCCAACACCTTTTTGCTAAAGGGGTGGGTGGTTTCATCCATATTCACAGTTCCAACAATATACACGTTGTCTGGTATACAAACCTTTCCTACCTGCTCATTTACTACTACGACATCCGATATAATCTGATCCTGATTCCGCTTCTCCGTTTCCATGATGCTGAGAATGTCACTGAAATAATGCTCTACCCGAGCCAGATTCATTTCATCTAAACACACAAAATAGATCTGTTTACGATTCTGTGGTTTGGTGGCTTCAATGAAAACCTCTGTTAATCTCCCTGTTCGAAAAGTCCCAGATAAATCTTGATAACCTAATAAATCCGTAGGGTCACTCCAATCGGGCCTTACTGGGATTAATGTAAATTGTCCATTTTCTTCTGTAGCACCTAATGCCCCAGCAAATAGTTTAACCAGCTTTGTCTTTCCAGTCCCTGATATTCCTGCAAGAATCACAAACGGCTTTGTTTTTAACGATAGATAGTAATTCTCGATAAGTGATGAGGGGAAAAAGAACCCTTTTTGCAGAATATACTGTTTAATAAACTCAATTTCTTGATCAACGTGGATGATCATTTTGATAGGACTTTCCCCCTCCAATAGGAACATATATAAATCGCCGGTTCTTTCTAAATAGCCAAGCTCATGCAGCCAATTCAACATAAAACGAGCTCGATTAATTTGGGTTACATCTCCCCATTCTTCTCCGATGCTCATAACATCCATAAAAGGATGACGGAATTGTTCTACCGTAAATTGCTTTAATTCCTGACTTACCTGAATAGCCAATTGAATCACCTTGGCAAGCTCACTTGATCCCTCTCTAATCTGTGCTTTGAGGATATCAACCTGCGGTGCCGATAATGTCCAGTAGTCTTCATTTGTTTGAAACGCATGATAATATTTAAGTCCTACTGGTGTTAAGAAGTAGAATGAATTCTCCAATTTAACAAGGCCTAATTCCATAATAGCCCTTGCGATATGTTGAAGACGATTTTTTGGATGCTTTACATCGTCACCTTTTTTCAGAACAATGGCCTGCTGATCAGAAAGTTCTTCAATCGAACGTGGCCGTTCACTATTCCCTAAATAATAGATGATACCCTGAATATAATGCAGATAAGCCATGGTGTATTTGAAACTAACCGAAGATGCTGTTTCTTTTTCATCTAAGGTAGTCGTTACGTACAATTGATAGTTTTCGATCATTTTTCTCAAATCATCTATCATCTGTATGTTATCCGGTAACCTGTTACGATCATATCTAACATAAGCGACTGAGGACACTTGATAATCTCTTCCTATACCA
>DATFAS010000082.1:0-7639 GCA_035254305.1 Bacillota bacterium | reverse complement strand
CTAATTTTCCGTTAGCTTTTTCTGCCATTTCATTCTCCTCCTACATCGGTCGGGAAAAGCGGAGGACGGCCATTTCATCTAAGATGGCTTGTTCCTTTTGCTCCATTTGTTTTTGGAAAGAATCGAAGGATTTATTTTTTAATTGTTGCCATACTTTTTCTTCCTTTGCCCGATCCACCAGGACCTGCTGCTTAGTATCGATCTCTCGATCTAGTTGATTGCATTGAAGGGTTAATTGGCGAGTATATCGGTCCACTTCATTAATGTGTTCTTGAATTTGCAGGATCTCTAATACTGTTTTTTGATGAACATGATTATATTCAACAAGATAAGATTCCTTCAAGGCGTGTAGTCGATCGATCTTTTCCTGCAGCTCGGTTTGGGCACGCTTGATTACACCGAACTCTAATTGAGCTTGTTCTTTCTCTTTTTCTTTCACATCCAATACCTTCTGAAAAGAAAAGTGAAATTTCATCGGTTCATCGCCCCAAACTGTGAGATTAATAACGACTGTGATTCTTCTAAATGAGAGCATTCATAAATCCCTTGCCGCATAAATTCATCGATCTGCGGTTTATATCGCAGAGCAGCATCAATATCTCGGTTTGAACCTTTTTTGTATGCACCAATATTCACTAAATCTTCAGCTTCATTATAAGCAGACAGTAATCTCTTAAAGTTTTGAGCAGCTGTAAGATGCTCGGCAGAGGTGATTTCTGTCATTACACGACTTGCACTTCTCAAAACATCTATAGATGGAAAAATTCCTTTAGCCCCAATTTCACGATTCAGCACAATATGTCCATCCAGAATTCCTCGAACGGCATCAGCTATAGGCTCGTTCATGTCATCCCCATCTACTAATACCGTATAAATAGCTGTGATGGAACCATTTGGGCCTGTTCCAGCTCTCTCCAGTAACCGTGGTAGCAAGGCAAAGACAGAAGGGGTATATCCTCTAGTCGTAGGTGGTTCCCCAATGGCTAAGCCAATCTCCCGCTGAGCCATGGCAAACCGTGTCACCGAATCCATCACAAGCAAGACATTCTTACCTTGATCACGAAAATATTCAGCAATCGAGGTCGCCATTAAGGCACCCTTGATCCGGATTAATGCCGGTTGATCAGAGGTAGCTACAAGAACGACTGATTTCTTCAGTCCTTCCTCTCCAAGGTTCTGTTCAATAAAATCAAGAACCTCTCGCCCCCTCTCCCCGATCAGAGCAATCACATTCACATCTGCCGTTGTATTCCGTGAGATCATCCCAAGAAGCGTACTTTTCCCCACGCCACTACCGGCGAAAATCCCCATTCGTTGCCCTTTACCCATGGTAAGCAGCCCATCAATCGAACGCACTCCCACGCTTAGCGCGGATTGAATTCTAGGACGACTTAGTGGATTTAGTGGCTGTCGATTCGTCGATACTTGTTCTAACCCAATGGGTAGCGGCTTGCCATCAAGAGGCTGGCCAAGTCCATCTATGATTCGCCCCAGCAGTTCTTTCCCAACTTTAGCCATGAGTGGCTTCCCACTTGCTACAACATCACAGCCAGGTCCGATGGAACCCACATCTCCAAGTGGCATCAGTAAGACCTTATTCTCACGAAAACCAACGACTTCTGCTTGAATAGGTGTTTGAGTATGCGTGGGAAAAATGGAACAGAGATCCCCAATCCGAACATCAGGTCCCTGTGATTCAATCGTTAGCCCAATAATTTGTGTGACTTTGCCATTCACACGGACAGGATCCACACTGGCAATGGCCTTCAAATATTTATCCGTGGCTAACATGATCCGGCTCCTTTCCCACCTCTAAGATCACCTTTTTGATCTCTTCCAATTGTGTATCTAGACGGGCATCCACACTACCATAAGCCGTTCGAATAATACAGCCCTTCGGAGTTACTGAATGATCAGGAATAATCTTAATCTCCGTTTCTCCATTCACCATGGCTAGAAGGTGTGCGCGTTGTTCCTGGATAAAAGGAAAATCTTCCGGATGAACACATACGGAAATCGAATCCTTCTCCTTAAATCGTAAGATATGCTGTTTTATTAGCGAGACAAATTTATCCGGATTCTGGTCTAATTCTTGCTTAAGGATTTGCGAAGCAATCGCTATGCTTAATTCCAATAAGAAGGGCTCAGCCTCAGCAATGATAGCTTCCTTCTCATCGTATGCCTGCTGAAGAAGAGTAGAAGCTTGCTGAATATGGCCTTCATATTCATTCTGGATCTGAATTAACCCGGCTTCTTTTCCACTTGCAAATCCTTCCTGATAGCCCTTACGATTCGCTTCCATAGACAGTTCATCAAGCTTCTCTCGATTTTCTTGCCACCATTGATTGACCTTTTCTTCAGTTGTCGCTTCTAGGTTGTAAGCCTTTTGCCTTGCTTCCTCAAGAATTTCCTGAGCCTGAGCTCTAGCCTCTTGAACTAACCGGTCCGCTTCCATCTTCGTTAAAGAATGATCCACCTCTACCATTTCTTCTGTCTCCTCAGTTGCAGGTGGTGTTTCGATGGGAATACTCGGTTGGACAATGACTTTTACTTCGTTTAGAACGGATACGTGATTTGCTTTAATAATCCTAGAGTATGACATCATTCGCTTCACCTCGCGAAATGATAATATCTCCAGAATCTTCTAGACGGCGAATAACTGATACAATACGCCCTTGTGCCTCTTCGACTTCCTTGACACGAACTGGACCCAGGAATTCCATTTCTTCCTCGAAGGTTTCGGCCATTCTCTTGGACATGTTTTCCAAGATAACCTTCTTTACCTCTGGGCTGGCAGCCTTCATAGCCAACACCAAATCTTGATTTTCCACCTCTTGAATCACTCGCTGAATGGCACGACGATCGAGACTAATAATATCCTCGAAAATAAACATTCTCTTCTTAATCTCTTCAACAAGGTCGCCATCCCGCATTTCAAGAGTTTCAAGAATACTCTTCTCGGTACTTCGATCCACGCCATTCAAAATACCAACAATCGCATCGATCCCACCAACAACGGTGTAGTCCTGATTGATCGAAGCAGAAAGCTTCTGTTCGAGAATTTTTTCTACTTCCTTAATCACATCTGGTGATGTTTGCTCTAGCTGTGCGATTCTCCTTGCCACATCCGATTGAAGGTCAGCTGGTAAGGAAGAAAGAATCATTGATGCTTGTTGATATTCCAAATGGGCTAAAACTAAAGCAATGGTCTGAGGATGCTCGTTTTGTAAATAGTGAAAGATTTGCAGCGCATCGACCCGTCGGGCGAAGTCAAAGGGTTTCACCTGTAGCTGTGCAGTAAGACGATGGATAATTTGGTTGGCCTTTTCCTTACCCATGGCTGCCTCTAGAACATCCTGCGCATAAGTAATACCACCCATCGCAATATAATCCTGAGCCACACACATTTCATGGAATTCTTGGAAGACTTCTTCCTTTTCCTTCGTTTCTACTTTGCGCATACTAGCAATCGCAAGGGTTAGTTGATCGACCTCGTCATCGTCTAAATGGCTAAAAATCTTGGATGATGCCTCCTTCCCCATGGCAATGAGCAGAATCGCCGCTTTTTGTTTTCCTGTCAGCTTCAACTGTGTCATGGGACCTAAACCTCCTCATCATGCAACCATGTTTTGATTACCTTAGCGAAATCATCCGGTCGCTGTTTAACCAATTTCTTAAGTTCTCCTTCCACAGACATTTCTTGTTCTTCAGGAAAGTCCTTCTCGGGAATTGATTTCTTCAATGGTGAAACAAGCGACTCTGTTGCCTGTTGCTCTGCCTTCTTACGTCGACGAACAATAAACCAAACCACGCCACCAATCACCAATAATCCAGCAGCAGCACCAATTCCTATAGTCATCCAGTTAGTAGTTGGTTTTTGTTTCTGTAAACTATTATCCTTCCCATCGAAGTTACGCGGAAAGATGGTTATTCGTTGATCAATATCCTGCTGTGTTAGATTTTGATGACCTAATGCAGTTCGTGCCACATTCGATACAATATTTTTTATGTTCGTTTTCACCTCATCTGTTAACGATTTGGGGTCTTTCGGGTCTGGCGGTTCCACTCCGACATTAATGGTAATATCGTCAAGTGCATACGGGCTTTTCACGATTTCGGTATTAATCCGATTGAATTCATAGTTCACACGATTCTGTAGTTCCTCATAATCACTATCCCCATTCGATCCAGACCCTCCTGGATATTGTGGGATATCTGCTTGCCCTGTTCCCACTGTAGCAGGTGCGGATCCCTTGCCGTGGAACGTCTTCGATACCTTCTCTGCACTCACTACAATTCCGTTATTCTTCTTATCTGTCGGCTCAACCTTCTTTTCTTCGGTCTTCACCTTATCAAAATTCAATTTAACAAACGTTTGAACAATCACCTTATCTGGACCCATGATCGTCCCTAACATTCGTTGGAGATTTTCCTGAACATCCTTTTCTACATCCTGACGAATTTTACGCTGCTTATCGTATTGATCAAGACCAGTCCCATCACTATCTGCATCTTGAAGAGAAAGTGTCTCGCTATATTGGTTCATAATCGTAATGTTTTCCATAGGTAAATTTGGAACACTTCTAGATACCAATGTGTATAGTGCACGAATTTGTTGCGAATCAAGCTTCTGTCCTGGCTCTACCTCTACCATAATCGATGCTGTTGCCTTCTTGTCTTGATCTTGGCGAACAAACAATGAATCCTTAGGGATGGTCAAAATCACCTGAGCATTCTTGATTCCTTGTACTCTCTTAATAACGTCAGCCAATTCGTTCTGCATAGCTTCACGTTCTAGGACGTTATATTGACGATCCGACGCCCCGAAGGAGAGATTTTGGCTGAATACATCATAATTAATCCGATTGTCTTTTGGGTATCCTTTAGACGCCAAGCTTACCACTAAATCTGGTGCATCTTTCTTTGGAACAAGTACCATTGTTCCTTTATCCGATAATTGATAATTCTTATATCCCTGTTTATCCAATTCCGCTTTAATGTCCCCAGCTTCACGCTGGGTCAGCTCCCCTGAATACAGAGGAACGTATTGAGGGCGAGAGGATAAGAATATAAACGTGGAAATCGCTACAAAGAGAAATAAAAAAGTCCCGATAATCAGTCCCTTTTGCTTGGTGTCTCGCGCCTTCCAGTACTCTACGGTATTCTCTTTTGATTGCTTAAGCTGATCTGTCCATGATCGATTCATCTCTCACCCTGCCTAACCTTCCATCATCAATTAAACTTGCATGCGCATAATTTCTTGATATGCTTCAACCGCCTTATCTCGAACCGTAACGGTCAATTCCAAAGCCAACTTCGCTTTCTGTGAAGCAATGGTCACATCATGAATATTATCCACTTCACCAGTAGCTACCTTCTTCGTTAAATCCTCAGACTGCTTAACCGTTTGATCGACATTCTGCAAATAGCCTTGAAGAACATCACCAAAAGAGGTTTTTGCTGGTTGGGGTTTCTGGAATATGTTATTCGTTGGATTGATGAACCCAGAGTTAACGCGTGAGATGTTCATTAATTATTCCTCCTATCGACCTAATTCAAGAGCCTTTAACATCATAGATTTTCCTGTATTAAATGCCGTTACATTCGCTTCATACGACCTCGAAGCAGCCAACATATCCACCATTTCTTTCGATAAATCAACATTCGGCATCATCACATATCCATCAGCATTCGCATCCGGATGTGTTGGATCATAAACCATCTTGAAAGGGGTAGTGTCTTCCACAATCCCAGTTACTCTTACACCTTGCGGTACTTCAGATTTATTTTGCTGCTTCTGCATCTCTCCTTGCAAAAGCTGGCCAAAGGTATTATCTCTTGATTCCATAACGACCATTTTCCGGCGATAAGGTTCCCATTTCCCATTCACAAATTCACCACGTGTGGTGTTGGCATTCGAAATATTGGAAGTGATGACATCCATTCGTAGACGTTGAGCCGAAAGAGCCGAACTACTGATACTTAACGAATCAAACATGGTTGTTAACTCCTTCCTTTAATCGCAATACCCAACTGTTGGAATTCACTGTTAAGCTGCTCCGTAAGTGTGTAATACCATAGCGCGTTCTTCCCCATCTGGGTCATTTCCTGATCCACATCCACACTATTCCCGTTGTTCTGCATGACAGCTCCCGTATTCACCACGATTTGCCCTGTAGGGATATCTCCATTAGAAGGAATATAGAGATGGCGAGGATCTGTCCGTTTGCCTTCAAATTTCATCCGATCAGACAGTTGCTGTTTCAATACATCCTCAAACACAACTTGTTTTGCTTTATAATAAGGGGTTTCCGCATTTGCAAGGTTATTCGAAATCACTTGTTGCCGCATACTCGAGGCGTCCATCGCCCGCTGCAAAAGATTGATATTCACGATTCATCCTCCTATTGTCAAAAGCAATAAAGAAAACTTGGCTGGCGCTAAGTCTTTAACGCTGTGGCAGCCTAGTTCCACCTATGTGGAGACAGAATTAAAATCACTTATAAATTTTCATACACCAAGGATAATTCAACAATACACCATTTTTTTCAAAAAAAAATGAACAATATATTAATTTTTTGATATGATTTTGATTCATCAATAATGATCCGAAATGGCTTTCGCAATTAAAGCTTTGCCGAATTCAAGATCCTCCTTCACTTGCTTACGATACTGTTCAACTAGCTCCGGTGCCTTGCTCGTCAATCTATAGTAGACTACTTCCTGGAATTCACCTTCCGTTTGGCCACGAAGCTGCTTCACACGATACAAAATCCCCTTATCCGTAAGTTCATATAGGGATTTATAAATTTCACTCTCGGATGGGGTGTACCCTAAGGGGTGAAATTCTTCCTTCAGCTTCTCGTGAATTTGCGTGCCGTACAAATGAGGGTTCTCTTCCATAATCTTCAGAAGGTAGAGCTTCAAATACTCCCTCTGCTTAATCAAAAAGCGTCCTCCTCGTTTGATTGCCATTGCATACCCCCTCCCCCAGTAAAGAAAGCCATTCAAAATTCCTATCATCCATGAAAATATTAAAGTACGCTGTTCTGAATTTAGAAAATCATTACCAAAGAAAAGTTGCAGGGAGCTTGTATGTACCAAACAACCACGAAGTCTATCTCCCTTAAGAATACAAGGAAAATTAAGACTAATTTCGTCTTTATTTGACACTTTACCCCCTTAAATATACTATAGGCAACAGATTAAATCTATCATTTTTTCCTCTATAAACGGTGTTTAGACCATCCTATTTTTTCCTTTTTGGTAGAAAAATGTAGGATAAACAATAAATAATTATAATACAGAAATAAGCCAATTTGGATATGCCAAATGAGCTATTTTTACAATTTTTTCGTTTGAAATAGTTTGATCGAATGATCGTTGATGGTTGTTTTAGGGATGACTTTGGAGTGAAAAATATGATCAATACCGAGATAAGTCGGCTATTTAAATAATACCTGATCATGGTGGAATGAGAGCATTCGGAAGCTACGGATGGATACTAGCCTTCTAGGGCAGACAGCAGCTTAGTTGGGTTCCGATAATTGATTGGTGATGGTCGTTTATGAGTTCGTTATCCATTCACCAACCATTTCTAGGTAGGTAAATCAAATTCTAGGGATTAAATAATTTGCCC
>DATFAS010000081.1:0-20638 GCA_035254305.1 Bacillota bacterium | reverse complement strand
CTTGCGCAAAATTGGTCAAACCAAGACGAACATTGAGTTCCTTGAATTGATTGAGACAGTTAAGCCGCGGGGAAGTCAAACAACATCGCAGGCAACGGTTTAAGGTTTTAGAAGATAGGAGAACCCCATGAATCTTGTATATGCAGATAAAGACGGGAACGTCTTTGATCATCCAGAGTATTTAGGCATCGCACGTAGTGGCGATCAGTTTTTGGAAATTTTGGAAGATGAATTAATTCCCCTTCCAGATGGTGCTACATTAGTGAGCCTACCGGAATCGCGTCCAATTGGGCTTGATCCAAGCACAGGTGAAATGGTTCTCTTCCAGGATGGAAACCCAGTAGGTGCGTTATTACCGCAAGGCTTCACTCGCTTACTCGTACCCGCTTACCATAAGAACGATAAGAATTATAAGTTCCCATTGTTTGGATATACGGCTGTTGTGTGGAAAGATAATCAATTCTATGTCGCAGCTAAGCAAACGGATGAACATGATAAGTGGAATCCTGCGAATTGTTCTTATGAGGAAGTAAAGCTTAAGGTTAAGGAATTAAATATAGAATACCCTACGAATCGAGTAGTTCAGCATATATCGAATTGTGCACTTGAATATGAATGTCTGACTGCTTCGAATACATTTCTTAATCGTTGGGAAGGTGCGCTACCTGTTTCTTATTCATGTAATGCAGGTTGCTTTGGCTGTATTTCTGATCAACCCGATGAAAGCGGTGTTGTGGCCCCTCAGACGAGAATGAGCTTCAAGCCAACAGTGGATGAGCTTGTAGAAATTATGCAGCACCATCTTCAAACACCAGAGAGTATCATTAGTTTTGGACAAGGCTGTGAGGGAGAACCATCCACACAGGTCCAACTGATTACGGAGTCAATCCGTCAGATTCGTTCAAAGACGAAGATGGGCTACATTAATATGAATTCGAATGCAGGCTTAACAGATCATATTAAAGCGATTGTGGATGCGGGATTGGACCTCATTCGTGTGAGTACAATTAGTGCGATCGACGAGCATTACAATGTTTACTACAATCCGCGAGGCTACAACCTACAGAATGTAGAGAAGTCTCTTCGCTATTGTGCGAATAAGGGAGTATATAGCTCAATTAATTATCTCTGTTTCCCTGGTGTATTTGATCGAGAAGAAGAGATGGAAGCCATGATAGAATTTATTCGACGTACAGGGGTAAAGTTAATCCAATTACGTAATTTAAATATTGACCCTGATAGCTATTTATCTATGATTCCGAGGCCACAAGGTGAAGTGTTCGGGATGAAGCAGGCGATTGAGATTTATCAACAGGAATTACCAGATGTAGTGATTGGTAATTATACGCATATTCCACCTAGGGAGTTTGTGGGAAGGAAATAATGCTAGTTGAAATAGCCTATGGTGCATGCTATAATGTGCTATGTGTGCCTCATAAGATGGCAACAATTACTTCTGTTCACGTAAGTTTTATGTAACGTAATATAGAAGTAGGATGTTTATATAACTCTGTTTCCCTAAGGAGACAGGGCGGAAAGAGGTGAAAGTGAATGAAACCAGCAATTCATCCAAATTACAAAACTGCGAAAGTTACTTGCGCATGCGGTAACGAATTCGAAACAGGTTCTGTTAAGGAGAATCTAAGAGTGGAAATCTGCTCTGAGTGCCATCCTTTCTTTACCGGTAAGCAGAAGTTCATCGACGCCGGTGGACGCGTTGATAAATTCAAAAAGAAATACGGTATGTAATAATAACGGGCAGGAATTTTCTTGCCCGTTTTTACTTTGAGAAGGAAAGTTGAAATTAGTCAAAGTATGACCCTTTGGAGGTTTAAGTCTAATGAAGCATTCCTTTTTTTCTTTTCGGATGAAGCTTACCCTTGTCATTCTTATTGCTATAGCTGTCCCCACCTTGTTAACCGGATACCAGATGGTAGGGAAAGCTGAAACCGCTATCTTAAAGGAGAAGGAGGAGAAGCTCTATTCCATTGCTAGACAGCTAGATTCTATGTTGGCAGGTACATATGATGATTATTTGGGTAGCAGGAACGTGGAGCTTGGGAGAGAGGAAAAAATACAGCGTTTAAATGAACAATTGGGGCCCATCACAGATCGGATTGCCGCACAAAACCCAGGGGTGGGAGTGGGATATTACTCTAAAGAGCTCAATGCAGTGCTTACCTATGGACCGAGTACTGAACTTAGCGATAAAATTGGAGTATCAATAGGTGCAGATCACCCTGGAAATATAGTCCTACAGCAGGGAGTTCCTATGGTCTATACTGGTAAGCAGGTGCGGGGAGATATTATGAATGCTATGATCCCGTTATTTCGGGATCGTCAGATGATTGGGTATGTTTGGGCGAATGAAATGACCATGGATGTAGATGCACAGCTATGGAGGATGAAGCGCAATATCTTTCTAGTGTTGTTCTTAGGAACAACGATTGGGCTTGCCGTTGCTCTTCGGTTTGCCAACAAGCTAGGAGGGACCATTGACCAAATCATTGGATCGATTGAAGAAATTGGACATGATCTAACGTATCGTTTACCCGTGCTTAAAGGGGTTATGGGGAGGATTCCACTAGCCATCAACGACCTACTTGATCGCTTGGCAGAAACGAAACGACAGACCGAGATGATGGAACAGCAAATCCTGCGTGCAGATCGACTGAAGGCTTTAGGGGAGCTTGCGGCAGGAATGGCCCATGAAATTCGTAATCCACTAACCTCCATTAAAGCGTTCAGTCAAATTGCTGAAGAAACCATGTCTGAGGATGACCCACACCGAGAATATATGGAAATTATTATTAAAGAAGTGGAACGAATGAATGGCTTAGTTGAACAGTTGCTGCTGTTTGGCAAACCGTCAATTAAAAGGGAGGAACAAGTCTTTCTCCATGAAATAATGGAACAATCCCTTCTACTTGTTGACCATGATATAAGAAAGAAGGAACTAAAGGTTGGTAAGTGCTTGAATGAAGTTACAATTTTTGCAGATTCGAGTTTGGTTCAACAGATCATGATTAATCTTCTGCTGAATGCGATTCAGGCGGTGAACCAGCAGGGGACTTTAGTCATTGAGACGAAATCAGATCAGAGGAAAGCGATCCTATCTGTATTCAATTCAGGATCTAATATTGATGATGAATCTAGAGAAATGATCTTTAATCCATTTGTGACTGGTAAGGAAAAAGGGATGGGCCTCGGCCTCTCAGTAACACAAAATATTGTCCATCTTTATAATGGAACCATCTTCTTTGAAAATATCAATCAGGGAGTTAAATTCCAGGTCGAATTTCCTTTTGGGGAGGGGAATGAAGGATGGCAAAAATCCTAGTAGTTGATGATGAACAGCATGTTCGTAAGGCGTTATTAACCTTACTTAGTAAACAGGGATATGAGGTTGTTGAAGCGGGAAATGGAAAGGATGCTTTAAAGCTGCTGCAGCAAGGCCACGAAGATTATTCATTAGTGCTTCTAGATTTACATATGCCGGAGATGTCTGGAATGGAGCTTCTTTCAATTGTACATAAACAATATTCACAGATTCCCGTAGTCATTATAACCGCATACAGTACGGCTGAAAAAACCATGGAAGCCATGAGCCTAGGAGCATTTGACTATATCACGAAGCCCTTCGATATTTCTGCCATAAAAAGAATTACAGCGAAAGCATTAGAGATGAATAGGCTAACAACGGAGGTTAAAATTCTTCGTAAAACCGTAGCTGAACGGTATTCTTTGGATTCGATTATTGGTAATTCCTCTTGTATGCAAGCGGTTTATAAAATGGTGGGAAAGGTTGCAGCGACCCGCGTACCTGTCCTTATTCAAGGAGAAAGTGGTACAGGGAAGGAATTGATTGCAAAATCGATTCATTTTAACAGTGCTCGGGCTGGATTTCCTCTTGTGACGATTAACTGTGGGGCGATTCCTAGTAATCTGCTGGAGAGTGAATTATTTGGCCATGAAAAAGGGGCATTCACAGGTGCTGTCAGTCAGAAGCTTGGAAAAATTGAATTAGCTGATCGAGGGACTTTGTTTCTAGATGAAATGGGTGAATTGCCACTTGAATTGCAGGTGAAGCTGTTACGGGTATTACAAGAGCATGAAATTGAGCGTGTAGGAGGAGTAGGAGCACGAAAAATTGATGTTCGTGTCATTGCAGCTACAAATCGAAATCTGTTGGAAATGGTGAAACAAGGAACGTTTCGAGAAGATTTGTATTATCGACTGAATGTGGTCAGTATCGACCTTCCGCCTCTTCGAGAACGAAGAGAGGATATTACTGATTTGGTTCAGTTTTTCCTAGAACGCTATACGAAGGAGGCGGGAGTCGATTATATCTATATGTCTCCAGAAGCCATGGAGAAGTTGTGCCATTTTCATTGGCCGGGAAATGTAAGGCAGTTACAGAATGTGGTTTATCGGGCGGTTGTAATGGCTTCTGGGGGAATGATTCTTCCGGAGGATTTACCCGTTGTAAATAGAGATTCAGAGGAAGATGTTGTTTCTGGGAATGCTTTTGTTCTGCGAGAGAAATTTGAAGTTGGGTTTGTCATGAGAGATGTGCTACGAAAGTCAGAACGTTCTGCTATGCAGTGGGCACTAGAAAAAACACAAGGAAATAAAGCACATGCTGCAAAGATGCTGGATGTTTCTAGAAAGGCTTTCGTTTATAAGTGCCAGGAATATGGTTTAGATAGTAATGAATAATCTGAACTGTGTAAATTTTACACAGTTGATGTAGATTTTTTACCCACATGGTAGAAGGATAGACGCGAGTTCCTTATGGTAGCAGGAAGGCCCTTTTTAGTGAAGTTGGCATGGAATTTGCATTTTCCAATAGTGTAATCATTCTAAATCCACAAGGGAGGACGAAGATGAAAGCGCTATCTAACTTTTTTACAGTGATTGTGCAAAGATTTTTGCCAGATCCGTTTGTTTTTGCTCTCATTTTAACGCTTATTTTGTTTGTTTCTGGGGTTGCTTTTACTCCGCACGGGCCGTTGGAAATGGTTAAATTCTGGGGAAGTGGCTTTTGGAATCTATTAGCCTTTGCCATGCAGATGAGCTTAATTCTTGTTACTGGTCATGCTTTGGCTAGCTCTCCATTTGTTAAACGCTGGCTTACGAAAATTGCGGGGATTGCTAAAACACCCGTTCAAGGGGTTATGTTGGTTACCTTTGCCTCGGCATTAGCTTGTTTGATTAACTGGGGTTTTGGTTTGATTGTGGGAGCTTTATTTGCAAAGGAAGTAGCTAAACGGGTACCAGGATCTGATTATCGGCTTTTGATCGCAAGTGCCTACATTGGCTTTTTAACATGGCATGGCGGATTTTCCGGGTCGGTACCGCTGCTTGCAGCAACTAAGGGAAACCCAATGGAAAAGATGGTTGGAATCATTCCTCTTTCCGACACCATTTTTACTGGATACAATTTATTTATCAACCTGTCTCTACTACTTATTCTTCCTATTATGACCAAAATGATGATGCCCAAGTCAGGAGAGGTTGTTGCTATTGATCCTAGTCTTCTAGGTGAAAATGAATCTGCTGCTGCAGTAGCTGTACCAAAAGAGAAGACCTTTGCTATCGCTATGGAAAATAGCCGTATCCTTACTCTTCTAATAGTTGTTCTAGGATATGTGTTTATTATCTATACTTTTGTAACGAAAGGTTTCAATGTGGATGTTAACATGGTGAACTTAATTTTCTTTATCACCGGCCTATTGTTACATGGAACGCCTATGTCTTATATGCAAGCGGTTTCAAATGCAGCGAAAGGAACGGCAGGGATTATCATTCAATTCCCGTTCTATGCGGGGATTCAAGGGATGATGGATGCGTCTGGTTTAGGTGGGATGATTACGAATGCTTTCGTTTCCATCTCTACTGTCCACACCTTCCCGGTTCTCGCCTTCTTAAGCTCAGGCTTAATTAACTTCTTCGTGCCATCAGGTGGAGGGCATTGGGTGGTTCAGGGGCCGTTCATCATGCCTGCTGCCCAACATTTAGGTGTGGATCCTGGAATTGCAGCAATGGCCATTGCGTATGGTGAGGCATGGATGAATATGGCACAGCCTTTCTGGGCACTACCTGCTCTTGCAATTGCGGGGCTAGGTGTTCGGGATATCATGGGGTATTGTGTGACTACCTTAGTGGTTTCAGGAATTATTTTTGCTATTGGTCTTTCGTTCTTCTAAACCTAAATTCTTAGAGAGGAGTGGTTAGGAATGAAAAAAGGAAAATGCTTTGACTCAATTGTGGATGCAGTAGCAGATATTCAAGATGGGGCAACGCTTATTGTTGGGGGATTTGGTTTGTGTGGAATTCCTGAGAAGGCTATTGATGCTATATGTGATAAAGGGATCAAAGATTTAACAGTCGTTAGTAATAATTGTGGGGTAGATGATTGGGGCTTGGGTCTGCTTCTAGCAAATAAGCAAATTAAAAAAATGGTATCTTCCTATGTGGGTGAAAATAAAATTTTTGAAAAACAATTTTTAAGTGGAGAGCTTGAAGTGGAGCTTGTTCCGCAGGGAACGTTAGCTGAACGGATTCGCGCGGGTGGAGCTGGAATTCCTGGATTCTATACGGCAACAGGTGTGGGAACTCAAATTGCTGAGGGAAAAGAGCATAAGGAATTTGATGGTCGGACTTATATTTTGGAGAGAGGGATCGTTGGTGATTTTGCCCTTGTTAAGGCTTGGAAGGCTGATCCACTAGGGAACCTTGTTTTCCGCAAAACCTCCCGGAACTTCAATCCACTAGCAGCGATGGCGGGAAAAATCACGATTGTCGAGGTTGAGGAAATCGTAGAGGCTGGTGAGCTAGATCCCGATCAAATCCATACTCCAGGGATTTATGTTCAGCGTGTATTCTTAGGAACCAATTACGTAAAACGCATCGAACGTCGCACTGTTCGTTAAAATTTGAAGAATGGGGAGGGGATAAGAATGGATAGCCGGTTATCGATTGTGAAACGTGCGGTTTTGGAAATTCAAGATGGAATGAATGTGAACTTAGGGATAGGTATGCCAACCCTTGTGGCTAACGAAATCCCTAGTGATTATAATGTGTTACTCCAGTCCGAGAATGGGCTGCTAGGAATTGGGCCTTTCCCTGTTGCTGGTGAAGAAGATCCTGATCTAATCAATGCGGGTAAGGAGACGGTAACGGTGGTTCCGGGGGCTTCTTTCTTCGATAGTGCAGAATCATTCGCTATGATTCGGGGAGGACATATTGATCTAGCGATTCTTGGTGGTATGGAGGTGTCCGAGGCAGGTGATCTAGCTAACTGGATGATTCCAGGTAAGATGATTAAGGGGATGGGCGGCGCGATGGACTTAGTGAATGGGGCTAAGCGTGTTGTCGTCATCATGGAGCATGTAAATAAGCACGGTGAGTCTAAGATTAAGAAGGAGTGTACGCTTCCATTAACAGGAAGGGGTGTTGTACACCGTCTGATAACGGATATGGCTGTTTTTGATTTTACAGATGATGGTATGGTTCTAGTGGAAACCCAGGAGGGTGTGACAGTGGAAGAAGTGAAGAACAACACAGAGGCAGAGTTTACGGTAGCTCCTGGGTTGTAGGGAGGGTCATATTCGTTTCTATTGGAATAGGGGCATTAATATGGAGCAGATGAGTGGAGATATCACTTGTTTGCTTCTTTTTTTGAAAAGGTATCACCATCTCCCTTACCCTGCCAGACTAACTAAACCATCCCATTGTATTTCGCTTCATTTCCTGCTATTTTTAAACGAGTTGTTGCATCAAAAGGAGGAACCATTGTGGCCCAGTTATTCTTCAAGTATGGAGCAATGAACAGTGGGAAGTCGATCGAAATTCTCAAGGTTTCTCATAATTATGAGGAGCAGAATAAATCTGTGCTTATCTTCACTTCAGCTATTGATAATCGGGATGAGGTAGGGTATGTGTCTTCGAGGATTGGATTGAGGAGAAAAGCAATTCCGATCTTCGAGGATACAAATATTTATGAAAGGATAAGAAACCAATCCCCCAAACCAGCCTGTGTACTGATCGATGAGTGTCAATTCCTTTCTAAGGAACATATCCTTCAGCTGGCTGCGATTGTAGATGAACTGAATGTACCAGTCATGGGATTCGGGTTGAAAAATGATTTTCAAAATGAACTATTTGAGGGTAGTAAATATATGCTGCTTTATGCAGATAAGATAGAAGAGATGAAGACAATCTGCTGGTTCTGTGAACGCAAGGCCATCATGGCACTTCGGGTGGAGGATGGAAAACCTGTATATACGGGGGAACAAATCAAAATAGGTGGGAACGAAGCTTATTATCCGGTGTGTCGGAGATGTCATGCTCATCCACCACTATAAATTTTTTTGTTGAATATTTTAGGATATCGTTTATAATAACCTTAAAACCTAGTATAACTATATGAATTAAGGTGATTATAATGATAAGTTTCCTATTCGTGGTAGAGGCCTTCTTAATCTTGTCTACTTACTTCCTGCTGAAAAATACCCGAAGAACCTATCGGTTGATGAAGTACTATTTCAGCTATGGTTTTTGGGTAATGGTGATCATCCCAGCTGTTATCGTTATTCAAACAACCTCACAGTGTGGATTATCAAGAGAGATTCAGATGATATCTGGGGGGATTACTTTCTTCGTGGCCACTCTGATCTTAATAAATGGAATGAAGGATGCTGCTCGGAAGGGGAAGAATGTCGTTTATCGGAAATTTATTAAGGATTTCTTAAGTAGTTTGTGGGATGCCGATGAGAAAAAGAGCACAACGCATTCAGCGCCATGCTCTGTGATCCGTCTAGAATAGAATTACCAAGAAAAAAGTGAAGATCGACAATACAATTGAAGCGATTGTCATACTAATTAGAGGTTTAAATGCTTTCGTCCGAAGGGCTTGCAGGCTGACGTTAAGCCCTAAGCCTACCATAGCTGCTGTAAGCAAAAAGGAGCTAAGTGTAGCTAAGTCCTGCATGAAAGCTTTAGGAATCGGTACATAAGTGCCAATAAGGCTTGTGACAATAAATCCGATAAGAAACCAAGGGAATTCCACCTTTACTTGACCGTCTGTTGCATTCTTTTTTTTCATCCAGGCGGCTAAAATAAAGCAAAGAGGAATCAAGAGAAGGACTCTACCTAGTTTTGCTAATAAAGCAACCGCAACCGCATCCTGTCCGGCAGGAGCAGCCGCAGCCGCAACATGAGCTATTTCGTGTAAGCTAATTCCTGACCAAATGCCATATTGCAGATCACTTAGTTGTAGGATGGGTCTTAAAATTGTATATAAAATCGTGAAAATAGTCCCCATAAGGGCGATAATTCCAACTCCGATCGCTGTTTCGTCATCCTTTGCTTTAACAATTGGTGAAACGGCAGCAATCGCTGCTGCACCACATACCCCGGTACCAACTGCAAGAAGCAAGGATAAAGAAAAATCAGCTTTCAACCAGCGTGCTATAAGCAGGGTTACAGCCATAGCTAGGATGATCGTAATGGCATCTCTGGCTAGAAGACCTAATCCCTGGTGTAGGATGATCTCTACATTTAGCTTAAAGCCAAATAAGATAATAGCCATACGCAAGATTTTTTTTCCCGCAAATTGTACCCCACTTCGTACCGCTTCAGGATAGCCAGCAACTTGTCTATAAATCATGGCAATTAAGATGGCTGTCACCATAGGGCCTAACTTCTCGATCAGAGGAAGCTTGGCAGCGCTAATCCCAATCACAGCGATAATGAATGTAAATAAAATTCCACCGATCCAGTTAAAAAGAGGATTTATGGACTTTTTTTTATTTGAATAATCTTGGACTTGCTGGTGTGGGATTTTCATTGAATTGAAGCCCTTCATATTTTCCACGTCCTTTAGCACTTATAGAAAAAGTTTCTCCTTAAACTAAGAATAAATATAAAAGTATAAAAAGAAAAACGAGACAAATTTATGATAATCATTAAAAAAACTAATGATAAATTATAGTATGAGAAGAAGTTTAAATAAATAAAGTGGAATGCTGTACCTACAAAGGAAACAATTCTAAAGAGAGAAACTATCTGTACTGGATAAGCTAATCCCAAGGAGGTGGCTTTCTTGTCAGTAAAAAACCTTGTTTATGCCTCTATGCTTTGCCTGGTATGCTTTACTGCAGCAGCTTGTTCCCCCACTGCATCGGACGATCGAACACATGTACAAGGTATTAAAGGGAACCACATTTATAATAACCCATCCGGCCCTTACGATGATGACAAAGGCTTCAAAAATGATTTCCAACGAAGTGATTTAAATCCGAACATGGTAACGGGGCAAAATGATCTGTTTAACCTTGGCGCAGATGCCAAAATTTTGGCGGAAATGTCTACGCAAGTTAAAGGGGTTAGTCACGCAAAGGCTGCCATTAATGGGGGAACGGCACATGTCACCATTCACGTGCCAAATTCCACACCGGAGAATGTAGCCAAAATTAAAAGTCGTGTGTACAACGTATTGAAAATGAAATTCCCACGATACAATATTGATGTGAATGTCAGATAAAAAAATAGACAGCGCAAAAAGGTCCGGTTGATACCGGACCTTTGACATTTTGTATAACCTTAACTATAATTATACTGTTATACTTAATTATTCAGTTAGAGGTGAAACGAAATGTTTGACCGTTTAGAAGCAGTAGAACAACGTTATGAGAAGCTTACAGAGTTACTATGTGACCCTTCAGTTATGAATGATCCATCTAAGCTTCGTGAATATTCGAAGGAACAGTCCGATATGGAAGAAACGATTCAGGCTTATCGTGAATATAGATCAACTACTGGGCAATTAAAAGACGCCAAAGCCATGCTCGAGGAAAAATTAGATGATGAGATGCGCGAAATGGTCAAAATGGAGATTGACGAGTTATCAGATGCCAAAGATCGTCTCGAAGAACGTCTCCACATTCTACTTTTGCCAAAGGATCCGAATGATGATAAGAACGTAATCGTAGAGATCCGTGGTGCAGCAGGTGGGGATGAGGCGGCTTTATTTGCTGGGGATTTATATCGCATGTATACTCGCTATGCGGAGAAGCAAGGCTTTAAAATTGAGTTGATGGATGCCAACTATAGTGATTTGGGTGGATTTAAAGAGGTTATCTTCTCTGTAAGAGGAAAAGGAGCCTTCAGTAAACTGAAGTATGAGAGTGGAGCACATCGTGTTCAACGTATCCCGACTACTGAATCGGGTGGACGGATTCATACGTCAACAGCTACCGTTGCGGTCCTTCCAGAAGCAGAAGAAGTAGAACTGCAAATTCACGATAAAGATATCCGTATTGATACCTTCTGTTCGAGTGGAGCAGGTGGACAGAGTGTTAATACAACCAAGTCTGCTGTTCGTGTGCTGCACATTCCAACAGGGATCATCGTCAGCTGTCAGGATGAGAAATCTCAGCACTCTAATAAGGACAAAGCACTTCGTGTTCTTCGTGCTCGATTATTCGATCTAGAGCAGCAGAGGCAAGCCGCGGAATATGGAGATATGCGCAAGAGTAAAGTAGGTACAGGGGATCGAAGTGAACGGATTCGTACCTATAACTTCCCACAAAGCCGGGTAACCGATCATCGCATTGGGCTTACCCTGCATAAGCTAGATACTGTTCTTAATGGAGAATTAGATGAAATCATTAATTCCCTTGTAGTTCATGATCAAGCAGAACTTATGCAGAACGCACAAGGTGTTTAATATGAATGCATGTACCATTCGAGAAGCCCTGATTAGGGCTTCTTCGCTTATGGATTCGTTGGAGGACAGTCGGTTTTTGGCAGAAATTATGATACGGCATGTATTGCAGTTAGATCGGACCCAATTTTTTATAAGGATCAATGACACGCTTGATCCTCGGCAGTGGGAAGAGATTGAATCTCTTGTACACCAAAGAGTCAGTGGAATCCCGGTCCAATATTTAATTGGTGAGCAGGAATTCTATGGAATGCCCTTTAAGGTGAATCCATCGGTATTGATCCCACGGCCTGAGACAGAAATTCTCGTTGAGGAGGTTTTGCATCGGCGTGACCCCAAGGCTCCTTTGAAGGTAGCAGATATTGGTACAGGAAGTGGGGCTATTGCGATCGCCCTAGCGAAGCATTCATCTTGGCATCTGTTTGCAGTAGATATTGCCTGGGAATCACTCGATACGGCTGCAGAGAATAGTCGGTTGAATGGTGTAGAGGATCGGGTTACCTTTTTACAGGGGGATCTGTTGACACCACTTCAGGAAAAGGTTGATATTCTTGTTTCCAATCCACCGTATATTCCGCGTCAGGATATTCTAGAGCTAGATGTACAGGTTCGGGTTCATGAACCCATGCGAGCTCTTGATGGTGGGGAGGACGGCCTTGACTTCTATCGTAGAATTTGTGCTGGACTTACAGAGATCCTACAACCAGGAGGAATGGTTGCTTTCGAGGTGGGGATGGGGCAAGCTCGTGATGTAGCACAACTTCTTCTTGCTAGTGGAATGGTATCAAAAACAGAGATCGTGCAAGATTTAGCAGGGATTGAACGAATTGTGATTGGATTGTAGATAATTTTGAATTTTGAATAATGATGTTTAAACCCTTTCTTTTCTGTCCAAACTGTGTGCTAAGGAGAGAAGAAAAAGAGAGGGGAAACAAAAGATGAAAAAGTTCGGGTTTATCTTTTTTGCCTTAATTATATTAGTCATGAGCTGGGAGGATCAAAAGTCTGTTGCTTCGATTTTCTCTGCAGCTCCGATTCCTCAAGAATCCATTCGCTTGCGAATTATTGCTAATAGTGACCTTCCGGAAGACCAGGCGTTAAAAAGAGCCGTTCGTGATCAAGTGAATGCGTACTTGAGTACGAAGGTAGGTTCGCTCCAAACGATGAATCAAGCCGAAGGTGTGATTAA
The DNA here is from genome assembly GCA_035254305.1 of Bacillota bacterium. Lineage (GTDB taxonomy): Bacteria > Bacillota > Bacilli > Aneurinibacillales > RAOX-1 > DATFAS01. The sequence continues at coordinate 7,718 of DATFAS010000081.1, read as the reverse complement.
TAAAGAACTTCCAAAAATCCAGCAAATTGTAGATGAAACGGTTGCTAATCGAGGATTTGATTATAAAACGAATGTAGAGTTAGGGGTTGTTCCATTCCCTACGAAGATGTACGGGCAATATGTCTATCCTGCTGGTGAGTATGAGGCCTTACGGGTGACGATTGGTGCGGGCCAAGGTCAGAATTGGTGGTGTGTATTGTTTCCTCCGCTTTGCTTTGTGGATATTTCCAATGGGGATGCAGTAGCAAAGAAGAAGGATTCGGCAACGAAAGAAGTTGCTGCGGGTGCTGATGGCAAAGCTCCTCAAATTGAGGTGAAGTTCTTCCTTGTTGAGTTCGTGCAAAAGGTGTTTGCTGCTATCTTCGGGTAGGAGTTTGACAAAAAAAAAATCATTCGATATACTTTTATTTAAATTTCATAGTTTTTTAACAATAGACTTTTCTTATTCGGAGTAGGTGGAGGGACTGGCCCTATGAAACCCGGCAACCCGTTAAGGCTTTAGACCTTAAGACAGGGTGCTAATTCCTGCAGATTTGAGAGATAATCTGAGAGATGAGGGAGCGACTCTGCTGTTACATTTAACCAGAACCTTCTTCATTGAAGGTTCTTTTTGAGTTTGGACCAATCATTTTGATATAAGGGTGTGGGAGAATGAAGAAAGATTTACTAGCTTACTTGGAACACTCTATCTTGGTTGGGGACGGAGCAATGGGAACCTTGCTTCATCGGTATGGAGTTCCTGTTGGAAGCTGTGGGGAAGAATTGAACTTAACTCGTCCAGATGTGGTGAAGGATATTCATTTAAGCTACCTTAAGGCAGGTGCACAGCTGATTGAAACCAATACATACGGGGCGAATCTGGAGAAGCTCTCAAAGTATGGGTTAGAGGATCAAATTGATAGAATCAATAGAGCAGCAGTCCAAATTGCTAGAGAAGCAGCGGCTGAATATGATGCTTTTGTCGTGGGGGCAGTAGGTGGGATTCAGGGTGGCAGGAAACGCAATGTTTCATCTGAACGATTAACCTTTGCCTATGAGGAGCAATTGAAAAGCTTACTTGAGGCTGGTGTAGATGGGATTTTATTAGAAACCTTCTGCCAGGTAGATGAAGCAGAGCTTGCTATTTCAATCGCGAAAAGGTTAGGGAATGTACCGGTTATCTGTCAGCTATCCATTCAAGATACAGACCGGACACAAGACGGAATTCCACTCGGGGAGGCTTTCTCACGATTAAGAGAAGCGGGAGCAGATATTGTTGGGCTAAATTGTTATAACGGCCCTGCCAAGATTATTAAATCGTTGGAAGGAGTCGATCTAGCGGACGGATTAATCTTATCTGCGTATCCGAATGCAGGAATTCCTGAGTATGTAGATGGGAAATATTTGTATTCTTCCACCCCTGATTATTTTGGGAAGTCTGCGCAGAAGCTATATGAATTAGGTGTAAGGATCATTGGTGGTTGTTGTGGGACAACTCCAGCACATATTGCAGAAATCGCATCGCATATTCAGGGTAGTCCCCCTATTAAAGACCGTGTTGCCTCCATTCGAGTGGTTCAGGAAGAAAGAACAATCGATGAACCTGCTCAATCTAGACAGGAGAAAACGATTCCAGAGCTTGTTAAGGAAAGGCCAACGGTTATTGTAGAATTAGACCCTCCGCGGGATTTGGATTATCATCCATTCTTAGAAGGTGCTGCTCAATTGAAGGAAGCTGGTGCGGATGCGATCACATTGGCGGATAATTCACTAGCCATGACGCGGATGAGCAATATGGCTTTAGGATCATTAATGAAAGACGCAGTAGGGATTCGTCCGCTTGTCCATTTGGCCTGTCGAGATCGGAATTCAATTGGCCAGCAATCCCATCTGATGGGGCTTTATGCTTTGGGAATTGATCATGTGTTAGCCGTCACGGGTGATCCGACTCGTTATGGAGATCTACCTGGTGCGTCCTCCGTATATGATATGACATCCTTTGAAATGATTCGAATGATTAAACAGCTTAATGAAGGGAAGGGGTACTCTGGGCGGCCTATGAAGAAGAGAGCCTCCTTCACTGTTGCTGCAGCATTCAATCCGAATACGAGACACCTGCACAAGGCGGTTGAACGTCTTCATAAGAAGGTGGAGGCAGGTGCTGACTATGTGATGAGTCAGCCACTCTATGATCATGAACAAATTGTTCAAGTAGCAGAAGCTACGAAGGATATTAAAATTCCGATCTTCATTGGGATCATGCCGCTAATCAGCTCCCGAAATGCAGAATTTATGCATAATGAGGTTCCGGGAATTCGACTCTCTGACAATGTTCGTACTCGAATGAGTCGTTTTGAAGGGGAAGATGCAAGAAAACAGGGAACGGAAATTGCTATGGAGTTGATCGAGACAGCAAAAAGGTATTTCCAAGGAATCTATCTCATTACTCCCTTCATGCGTTATGAAATGACGGCTGAATTAACGAGATTTGTTAGGAACGGATCGTCTAATAGCCTCTAAATCTCAGGTAGTTGGAATAACCCTCTGAGTCTATCATAGGATAATAGAAATGGTAGATTTGGGGGTTTTTTATTATGAATACGATGATTCGGATGGCGAGTATAGATGACCTAGACTCTATAGTGAAACTTCTAAAACAGGGTAAACTAGATATAGAAGGTATTGAATCGAATATCCAAAATTTCGTTGTTATAGAGAATGTGGAGAACGGTGAAATTTTGGGTACTGCAGGTTTTGAGCAAATTGATGAGAGTTGTGGGCTGCTTCGTTCTTTAGCGCTGAAGGAAGAGGCTTGGAGTGAAAATTTGGTGCTCGGATTGATTCGGATTTTACTCCAACTAGCTGTGAAAAAGAGAATAGAATCAATCTATCTTCTTACTCGATCTACAACCTTTTTTGAAATGCTTGGTTTTGAAGAGGTGGATTATGAGGACGCTGCCAGATTAATTCAACAATCCACACATTTTGCACAGTATCAACCGGAGGTATCATCGATTATGGCTTATCAATTGGTGGATAAATTCAGGTTTTAAACCAAAACCAGCTATGTTTGTCCACAGGTTGTCCACAGATTGTTGATAACTTTCCCGTTGAGAACAAGTCGGAGATCGTTTATAACTGAAATTAAAGCATAATAGTAAAGGATTAGGATGATCATGCAAACTTATGATACAAGAGTATGGTGTGTGGATAATCGTGTGGAAAAAGAGGAGGATTATCCACACCTTGTGGAAGCTGTAGAGCTTCTAAAGGCGGGTGAGGCGGTAGCTTTCCCTACAGAAACGGTGTATGGCTTGGGTGCGAATGCCCTTTCCTCCACAGCTGTGCAGAAGATTTTCCAAGCGAAAGGTAGACCGAGTGATAATCCACTGATTGTCCACATTGCAAACAGGAAGCAACTTGGAGAATTAGTGAACCGGATCCCAGCGAATGCACAGAAGCTTATGGATGCTTACTGGCCGGGTCCGCTTACGATGATTTTTCCACTGCAAGCTGGAATTGCACCGGAGGTTACGGCAGGACTTAGTTCGGTAGGTATTCGGATGCCGGATCATCCGGTGGCCTTAAAGCTAATCGAAGCGGCAGGTTTACCGATTGCTGCACCAAGTGCGAATCGTTCAGGCCGACCTAGCCCCACTACTGCGGATCATGTGTGGGAAGATCTTCAGGGAAGAATTGCAGGGATCGTTGATGGAGGCCCAACTGGGGTCGGGGTAGAATCAACCGTCCTAGATGTGACAGTGGACCCGCCTATGATTCTTAGACCAGGGGGACTATCTAAAGAACAAATTGAAGAAGTGATAGGTCCTGTGGGTATGGATCCTGGACTCTTATCCTTAGAGGAAAAGCCTAAGTCACCCGGAATGAAATATCAACATTACGCACCCAAAGGGGAAATGTGGATTGTCACATCTCCTTCTGTTGAAGACCAAGTGAAGACGATTCGTCAATTAATTGGACAAGCCAAGGAGCAGGAGAGAAGAGTTGGGGTATTGGCTACAGAGGAGTCATCACTCATGTATCCTGAAGCGGATCTAGTGATCGCTTGTGGAAAACGAGAAGAACCAGAAACGATTGCAAGAAATCTGTATGACTCCCTTCGATCGTTCGATCATTATGATATCCAGTATATTTTAGCGGAATCCTTCCCTACGGAGGGGCTTGGTGCTGCGATTATGAATCGGCTGGCAAAAGCAGCTGGGCACCGATTCTATCAAGGTTAGCCTTTTACTTGCCCAAGCTTATAAGCATGTTTCCCTACCTGTCCGCATATCCATGAGGAGACAAGGGATAGGGAGGGGATTGTTTGTGGCATGGGACATCATACATTGGGGGCAGTTTTACACAATATTCCTGATTGGTTTTGCCCTTGGAATGGATGCATTTTCTCTAGGGATTGGTCTTGGCATGCTAGGTGTTCGACTGAAAACGATCGCCAAAGTAAGTATGGTGATTGGCTTTTTTCACATCCTTATGCCTTTAGCAGGGATTGTTGCAGGGATATTCCTTTCTTCTTTTGTAGGCCATATTGCTAGCTTTGTAGGTGGATTGATTCTCTGTTTCCTTGGAGCTAATATGCTTTGGGGATCATTTTTTAATAAGCATGAGGATCACTCTGATCGGAGCTTTAATCAAACGAAAGGGATAGGGCTTCTTCTTTTTGCATTAAGTGTGAGTTTGGATGCATTATCCGTAGGATTTACTTTTGGATTATTTGAAGTAGATATTTCTCTTGCTTTGATTATATTTGGTCTGCTTGGCATGTTCATGTCGGCGGCTGGTTTACTCCTCGGGCGATTTGTTGGAGATCGTCTAGGGGGCTTCGGAGAAGCACTTGGCGGGGTTATTATTCTGGGCTTTGGCATCAAGTTTATGCTGTAGGAGGGAACAGACGTGGAACTGTTAATCCTCAGTAGCTTGACAGGCTTGATGACGCTTATTGGAGCTGTAGGTGTTCTATTCTTCGGTCAACCAGGTAAGAAAGTATTAGCTTTTTATTTAGGGCTTTCGGCAGGAATTATGGTGCTTGTCGTTCTTCTTGATTTATTACCGGCAGCTTTTAGCCAAGGTCCTCTGGAATCAGTCGGAATAGGAATGGGTCTTGGGCTAATGGTGATGATGATCCTTCACCAAATCCTTCACGGGATTGTAAATTGTAGACCTATAAGTGTTTCTCCAAAAGTACAGGAATTTTATAAAATGGGTATGATGATGGCGTTAGCTATTGCTTTCCATAATGTCCCTGAAGGGATTGCGATTGGTGCGGGCTATGAGGCTCATCAGGAATTAGGAGTTTTAGTTTCATTATCTATTGCCCTTCATAACGTACCCTCTGGTATTGGGATTGCCATACCGTTTGTAATGGCTAATGTACGGAAAAAAAGGATTGCAATCGTTACATTGGGGGTTAGTCTATGTACACCCCTAGGGGCGATGTTAGGAAAATACTTTTTTGTAGGGTCTACGTTTATGGTTTCCATGGGAATTGCTTTTGCAGCTGGTGCAATGGGGTATATTGTGTGGAAGGAAATCGGGCCTACTGCCCTTCGTCACGATAAACTATCGGCACAGCTAGGGATGGCTGGAAGCATTGTTATTTTGTATATAGTCCATATTTTGAGGTGAGAAAATTGAACATACTCTTTGTTTGTACTGGTAATACATGTAGAAGTCCAATGGCTGAAGGTATGATGAGACAGCTGGCTGCTTTACATGGGCTTGAGATGGAAGTGAAATCTGCAGGGGTTTTTGCTATGGTGGGTGCTCCTGCTTCTAGTCATACAGATACGATTCTAAGAAACCGGGGGATTGATGATTTCTTCCATTCTTCACAGACAGTGACTCCAGAGCTTATTGAATGGTCGGATCTCATTCTCACGATGACGACAAGTCATAAAGATATTCTATTAAGTTATTTCCCAGCAGCCATTCCGAAAACCTTCACAATCAAGGAATATGTAATAAATGAAGAGAATGGGGATGTAACAGATCCTTTCGGAGGCCCGCTTGAGGCGTACCAGGAGACAGAAAAAGAATTGAACGAAATTCTTAACAAAATGATCACCAAATTTCTAAATAGTTAGCAGGTAATGATCGAAGTAGGTAGAATATATCTTTATCTATAAAAAACTTTGAAAAGAAACCTTTTAAAGAAAAACCGGTTGATTTGATCTGGGAGTCATTATCTTATATCTCTACTCTCTTTTAGTTGTTGGCATAGATCTTTGGACAAAATTTTTTTGGGCTGGGGGAGAAAACAGGTGGGAAAGAAAAATCGCTTTGGGCTCCAAAAGAAAATCGTTTTGGGAATTGCTGTATTATCTGCAGTAACCTATGGGACAAGCTTCATTTGCCTCACTTTTTTCGGTGATTATGCAAAAACGTTTATGCCAGGCTGGGTATTTCAGGCGATTATCATGTTCCTTGGAATATTCTGGTCAGCAGTGTTTGGATATGTTGCTGCAAGGGTTATTACGAAGCCTATTATCGAGTTAGAGAAAACGGTAGAGAAAGTGGCCACAGGAGATCTCCGGGTGCAAATTACGATTCCCAAAGCTGAGGATGAATTGCGTGCCTTATCCCTAGCCTTTGAACGGATGCTACATAATTTACGCGCTATGGTGAGGGATATTGAAGGTAATTTCATGCAAACGGGTCATAGTGTGGCAGAGTTAACACATGCTTCCCAGGTTGCTGCTACGCAAGCAGAGCAAATTGGAGTAACGATGGATGATATTGCAAGGGGAGCCGAAAGGCAATCGGGTGCTACAGGTAAAATGCTAGATTCCCTTGAAAAGCTTAATAGTATGGCTGATCAAGTGGATGAACGAGCTGATCTCACCCATAACCTTGCAAATGAAATGGTTCAGACGATTACGAACAGCACTAAGGTTGTTTCCTCTCTTATCGATGGGATGCATGGGCTAGCGAAAGAGAGTCAGGCTTCGATTGAATTGGTTCAGCGCCTTGAGCAGAATGCAAAGGAGATTGGGGATATCTCTAAGCTGGTTGGGGATATTGCTCAGCAAACCAATTTATTGGCACTTAATGCCTCGATTGAAGCTGCCAGAGCAGGGGAGCATGGTAAAGGATTCGCCGTTGTAGCTGAGGAGGTTCGCAAACTTGCAGATCAGAGTAGTACGGCTGTCCAGGGAATTAACCAGCTTATTGGACAGATTCAGCAGGAAGTAGCCCAAGCTGTTCGCCAAATCGGGGAACAGGTTCGCAAGGCTTCTCAAGAATCGAAACGTGGCGAGGAAACAACAGTTGCTCTACAGAGTATTTCAAGCTCTGTTGATGGGGTAGTTAGTGCTGTGGACTTTATCGTTCAATTAATTGGAGAGACAATCGTGGGCATGAAGACGGTGCTGGTCGAAGCACGAAATGTGGCATCGATTGCGGAGGAAACCTCCCATGGATCACAAAATGTAGCCTCTTCTGCTCAGGAGCAAACTGCTGTCATGGAGGAAATTGCTGCTGCTGGTCAAGTTTTGCGGGGGCAAGCAGAAAAGCTTCAAGAACATATTCGCCGGTTTACTTTATAGAAGAATTCGTCCCCAGCCTGTTATGGCTGGGGATTTTTACTGTGAAGGAAAATTAAAGTTCATTAATATACTATTACTAAGGATGGATTCGACTACTTCTTGGAAAGGGCTTCGATAAAAGCTTTTCTTATAGTTCATCAGTAAACACGAACGATTATATATAATTTGTTTAGT